>JAITJY010000015.1 GCA_031278675.1 Bifidobacteriaceae bacterium | reverse complement strand
GGGCTGCTCGTTGTCACGCCGTATTATTCGCGACCCACTCAAGAGGGCATGATCCAGCATTTCTTGCGGATCGCGGACGCCACCGACCTCCCGGTCATGATCTATGACATCCCGGGGCGCAGTGCGGTCCACCTAGACGAGGCGACCCTGAGGGAACTCGCCAAACATGACCGGATTGTGGCGGTCAAAGACGCCACGGGGCAGGCCGGAGCTGCGTTCCACAAGATGGTCGCGACGGGGCTGGCGTATTACGCCGGGGATGATCTGCTCGGTTTGGCGATGATCGCCAGCGGCGGGGCCGGGATAGTCTCAGTGGTAGGCCACGTCACGGGCGACCTGTGGCGCGAATTGATCGACGGCCTCGACGCGGGCGAGTTGCCCCGGGCCCGGCGCGCCATGGCGCGGATGCTACCTGTCATCACTGCGGTGATGGGCCACGGCCAAGGTGTCCCTATGATCAAAGCTGCGCTTGAAGTGATCGGTGAATTGCCGGGCCGCACTGTTCGTCTCCCGCTGAACGCGGCGAGCGAAGTGGAGGCCGGGCACGTGCGCGAAGCCCTCGTGGCGGCCAAGCTGTGGCCACCCCACGCGGAATACTGAACAGATGAAGTGAAAGGAGGCGGCCGGGTGGCGCATTCGCACGTTTGGCCGAACCTCGGAGATCCCCCAGAACTGGAAGAAGGCGTTCTACGCATCCTGCCGCTCGGGGGGCTCGGGGAAGTGGGACGCAACATGACCGTCTTCGAGATTGACGGCCGGTTGCTGGTGGTGGACTGCGGGGTGCTGTTCCCGGAGGAACACCAGCCGGGGGTTGACCTGATCCTGCCGGATTTCGGACCGATCAAGGACCGGTTGGATGATGTCGAGGCGCTGGTCTTGACCCACGGACATGAGGACCACATTGGTGCTGTGCCCTATCTGTTGCGGCTGCGGAGCGACATTCCGCTGGTCGGTTCGGCGTTGACGTTGGCGTTTGTCGAGGCCAAGTTGCGTGAGCACCGGATAGAACCGGCCACATTGGAGGTCGATGACGCCGCAGTGGCTACTTTTGGTCCGTTCCGCTGCGAGTTCATGGCGGTGACGCATTCGATCCCGGATTCATTGGCGCTAACCATAGAAACCGATGCGGGCCGCATCCTGCACACGGGTGATTTCAAACTGGATCAGTTACCGCTTGATGGGCGCGTCACCGACTTGCGGGCTTTTGCGCGGGCCGGCGATGCCGGCGTGGATCTGCTGATGGTGGATTCGACGAATGCTGAAGTACCGGGTTTCATCCCGACGGAACGGGACATTGGGCCGGTGTTGGATCTGGTGTTTGACCAGGCCCAGGGGTTGATCATGGTGGCGTGTTTCTCCTCGCACGTCCATCGGGTCCAGCAGGTGTTGGACGCGGCCGCCTCGCATGACCGGAAAGTCGCGTTCGCGGGCCGGTCCATGATCCGGAATATGACCATTGCGTTGGAACTCGGTTACCTGGTGGCGCCGGAAGGCACCATTGTGCCGCTCAACACCGCTGATTCGCTGCCTCGTGATGAGGTGGTGTTCATCACCACGGGTTCGCAGGGCGAACCGATGGCGGCGCTGTCGCGGATCGCGAATGGTGATCACAAGATTCATGTGGGGCCTGGCGACACGGTGATCCTGGCTTCGTCGCTGATCCCCGGCAATGAGAACTCCGTCTACCGGGTGATCAACGGCCTGACCAGGATGGGCGCCAAGGTGGTTCACAAAGCGAACGCAGCGGTGCATGTTTCGGGGCACAGTGCGGGCGGGGAACTGCTGTACACGTTCAACATTGTTTCGCCGCGCTGCGTCATGCCGATCCACGGTGAGGTCCGTCACCTGGTGGCGGCAGGCAAGCTGGCTGTCGCCACCGGGGTGCCTTCAGAACACGTGGTGTTGGCCGAGAACGGCATGGCCATAGACCTGGCCGACGGCCTGGCCGAGGTGGTGGGCAGCGTCGAGGTGGGCAATGTTTACGTGGACGGTTCTTCGGTCGGGGAGTTGACCGAGGTTGAACTCAAAGACCGCCGTATCCTGGGCGACGAGGGTTTCGTGTCGATCTTTGCCGTGGTTGACCCGGTTGAGGGCTACATCTTGTCCGAACCGACCATCCAGGCCCGCGGTGTCGCCGAAGACGACTCAGCGTTTGACGAACTGCTCCCGCAGCTGAACCAGGCCTTGGTCTTGGCGTTGGATCAGGGCGCGCATGACCAGCATCAGCTTCAGCAGGTGATCCGCCGGGTGGCGGGCCGCTGGATCTCGAAGCGGCTGCGCCGTCACCCCATGATCATCCCCGTGATCGTGACGGTTTAGCTTCCCAGCTGCCTGTGCCGTCGCCGTGATGGGAGAAAGTGCGCTCGGACATAACGCTCAGCACAACGCCCTGACCTGTGCGGATGGTTCACTTTCGCGTTAGCCGCGATCCGCCGGTTTGCCCCAGCGCGCCGTCCGCTCCCCGTTGGCCGATGCCGTGTGGCCGGCTCGCCTGCACCGGCCACCGGGCGGCGGGTCATGCCGGGGGAGTCGGGGCCGGGCGGCATCAAGGGCGACGCGCCGGTGTGTGGCGGGGCGGCATCGTGCTGTGGGGGCCGGGCGGCATCGGGCGACGCGCCGGGGGAGCTGGGGGCCGGGCGGCATCGTGCTGTGGTGGCCGGGCGGCATCGGGCGACGGGCCGGTGTGTGGCGGGGCGGCATCGGGCTGCGGTGGCCGGGTCGGCGGCTTAGTGCGAGTCGTAGTAGGCGTTCTGCTTCTCCCAGATGATTTCCGAAAGGCGGTTCATGCGTTCTAATTCGGCTTGGGTGGCGGGATCAATGGTCTCGGAGGAGTAAGCGGACAAGGCTTCCCAATCAAACTCGATAGACGGGCTGGTTACGTTGTATTGCTCGCTGAGTTTGTACCAGTCGTCCTCGCTGGCGTCTTCGGGCATGGCTGCGACGGCGGCATCATAGGCTCTCATTTTTTCTTCATCGAAGTTAGGGCAGGCCTCCAGGAGGGCACGCAGCGCTTCCTCGGTGATGTCGTTCGGCAAAATAATGCTGGGGTAGGTCACATATTCATCCGCTACCGGCGGGTCGGGGTCCTTCAAATCCGGGAAACCGTGCTCGCGGGCGCATTCGGCCCACTCGGTGCTGGCCTGGGCAACCAACTGCTTATCGCGCAGTTCTTGGGCCGGGTCCACGTGATAGACCGGTTGGGTGTAGCCCGATTCATCAAGGCACCGCGCAAACGCCTCGGTGTAATCCGTCTCGCCGATAATGAGATAGACCGGTTCGGCGGTCACCTCCCCGCCGCCTGCCGCGAAGGCAGCGCCGCCACCCATCTCGCCGGCGGATTCGCGGATCATCGCGGCATCGCTTGGGGAATGGGGTTCCACGAGGTCCGCCAACCGCTTATAGGTGGCTGCGATCGCGGCTTCCGTCTGGTCGCCCGCGCCACCCGACCAACCCGTGGAGCCGTCACCCCAGGCCTCTGCCGTTGGTTCTTCCGTGTCGAACCAGACCGCCTTCTGGCCATCGCCTTGGTCCTCCAGGGTCACCGGGACTCCCGCCTTGGTGAGGCAATCCGCGAACTGTTCGGCGGCCACCGCCTGTTGGCTCTCATTAGTGGCCCCGGTGCCGCCTCGGCCGTCCAATGTGGCGACATCGCCGTCGGTGTTACAACCCGCCAGCATTGCTCCCGCTACTGCGATCAGCCCAATCTTCCGGCTTAGCTTATTCATGCTCGGCTCCTCAATCAGTTGCTGATGTGCCTGCTCCCGGGCTGGATGAGCCCGCCCCGGGCCTCCAGGCGATCCCCCGCCAGACTAACCCCATTCCGCCCCGGACGTGTCCTACCAGAGGCACCCCACAAACCTTCTTCGCTTCGCTCCGAGATTTTGCGGGGCCCCGAGGATGCGCACCCCTCAAACTCTGTCCGCTTCGATCGTCCAACACCGCTGCCCAGGGAGTTCATCCAAAGCTTTGAAGGCGGCAATCTCGTCAACGCGGGTGACGCCGAAATCGCAGAAGGGCGCGACTCGCAGATGGTCAAATACCGAGCCGGATAACAGCACCCATCCAAGCTGGTCCCCAAGTTGGTGACCGGGTTCTTGGACGGGATTAACCGTCCCCATGCGCCCAAGCTGGTCTCCTCGGCGCAGCCGACCGTCCCCGTCGGCCCCGGCCGTCCTAGGCGCAGCCGATTCCCCCCGCCGGCCCTGACCGTCCCCGCCGGCCCCGGCGCAGCCGATTGTTCCCGCCGGCCTCGACCGTCCTAGGCGCAGCCGATTGCCCCCGCCGGCCCCGACCGTCCTCGGCGCAGCCGACCGTCCTCGCTGGCCTCGACCGTCCTCGACCGTCCTCGGCGCAGCCGATTGTCCCCGCCGTCCCCTCGAATCCTTGGCCATTGTTGGGTGGTTATTGGAGTAGTGGTGGTGGGATGTGGGTGTGGTGTCCGGTTGGGGTTGTGATGGTGGTGGTACCGGTGGTGGGGTCGTGGTTGTATTGCCACTGGTGGTGGGTTTTCAACTGGTGGCAGCGTTTACACAGGGGTTGGAGGTTGAGGCCACTGGTTGGGCCTTGGGGGTAGGGGATACGG
>JAITJY010000437.1 GCA_031278675.1 Bifidobacteriaceae bacterium | reverse complement strand
GACTTACAACGTGTCCAATCCCGATCCCGACGTCGATGGTGGGGTGAGCTTTTATTATATCCCCCCTCGCGCATCCCCTTCACCAAAGTAGATACACTCGAAGCCACAACCCGACGAATCAACACGCTCAACGGGCCCTTCGCAGCCCCAACCCGAACCGGCGGACTGCCGTGAACGCAAAGCGCTGACCCGTGCATTTCGTTCCGTTCAGACGATGGGAGCCGGCGCCCTGGTTCGCTTTGCTCAAAGCCCTGCCCGGGGCGGGCGTCCCGGGGCGGCTGGGCCGCGCCGGTCGACGCGCCGCTCCAATGCGGTCGGAGTTTGGGCCCCCGATCAGCTAAAAGTGCCGCTGGCGGGCCATGATGGTGAGTCTTCCACAGAACTTATCCACATTCCGATTCCCCCGCGAAGTCCCGCCGAAAGGGATGTTTGTGCAGGCCAGGGCGTTATCCACCGATCCCTAAACACGGAATCCACAGGTGGGCCCTACTTATACACAGGCAAATGCTGGGGCTAAGCTCAACCTGAGGATAAGCCTGTGGTTAACTAGCGGTGTTCGCGGGGCGGAGGGGCCGTGCTATCACGCACCCGCAGCGCTGGTGTGAGCAGGCTGACGCGCCCCGACGCGTCTAGACCACCGATCCGCTCCTCCAGGAACTCGAGCGACCGCGCGGCCAGCGCCGGTGCGTCCTGATGGACCGTGGTCAAGGAGATCCCACCGAATTGGTCCATTTCGATATCATCAAACCCGGCGACCGACAAGTCGCCTGGCACAGCCAACCCGGCGCGAGCCAACCCCTACCCACCGTTTAAGTGATACATCCGAACTATCCACCCGAAAAAGCCACCCGAAGCCGACACGCCGTAGAAACCTAAACAAAAACGCGCAAGCCCTTACGCAATGCGGTCGCTGGACCGCGACTTCAAGATCTCGCGCAAAAAGTGCTCGAGATCGTCAAGGAGGCCACCCGCGCGTGCAACGCGGTGGACTCCCAGCCTTGGCACTTCGTGATCACCGACACCGACGAGGGCAAGCAGAAGCTCGAGTCGTACATGTGGCCGGTTGACCGGGGTCGAATCGAGAATTCATCTGCGTCGGTGCTCGTGTTCGCCGACAAAGACTGGTTCGCCCACATCGACGAGGTCTTCAACAAGAGCTTCCAGGAGAACGGCTGGACCGAAGAACGGCTGTACTTCATGAACAAGATCACCAGCGACTGGGGCATGGATCTGTCCGACGGCGAACTTGAGGACTCGGTAATCTTCCAGGCTGGCCTGGTCACTATGCAGTTCATCCTGTGCGCCCGCGCCCATGGCTACGACACCGGCCCCATGGCCGCCTTCACCCGCCAAGGCGTTGCTGAGGAATTCGGCCTCGACGGCAACCGGTTCATCCCCTGCTTGGTGGTCGCCGTAGGCAAGGCCACCGCGCCTGCGGAACCGGTTTCGCGCCGCGAGCCGCAGGAAGTCACGACGTTCGCCTGATCGTCTGGGGTATCTGCCCGACAACCCGACTGGAAGCGATCTTTGCTCCCCGAAGCCTGAAAGCGGTGCATCATGGACAGTTCTGTCGAGCCGGACTTCGACGTCGCCATCGTCGGAGCCGGTATCGCAGGCTGCGTCGCGGCAACTTTGTTGGCCCGCGACGGCCACTCCGTTGTCCTGATTGAGCGCGGCGAGGCTCCGGGGAGCAAGAACCTGTCCGGGGGCGTGCTCTACGGACGGGTTCTCGACCCGGTCTTCCCCGACTGGATGACTCAGGCCCCAGTGGAGCGGGTGGTCACCCGCAATGTGATCTCGTTCCTGACCAAGACTGGTGCCGTCTCGGTAGTGGCGGACGACTTGACGCTCGCCACCCCCGTGAACGCGGTCAGCGTCCTGCGTGCCTCTTTCGACCCCTGGCTGGCCGAACAGGCCGAGGCGGCTGGCGCCTTCCTCATGCCCGGCGTCTAACAGTTGCTCGCCGCCCGGAAACTCCCGGTCGAGAGCGCGCCCGCCCAGGAGATAGGTGCCGACAGTCCCGATGTGATCACCGTGGCCGCGTCACGGGCACCGGAGGTCCGCATGGCGCGTCTGTTCGAGGGGGAACTCGACCAGTCCGTTCGCGAATTGGTCGCCGCGTTGAAGATGGACGGTGTGCTGTGAACAGAACCAGAACAGGAAGCACGGGGTGGTCGCTATGAGCCAGGCATGGATTGTCATCGACGGTGAGGGACAAGTTGGCCCCGCTCTCGATGTGCTGGGGACGAACGGAAGCGATGTGAGTGCAATCGTCGTGGGTCCGGAAGACCTTGCCGTGAACGTTGGCCGCTCTGTCGGCCATGTCAACTGGATCGACTCCGGCGAGGCGCCTACTGAAGCCGGGGCGGATGCGATCGCCGAAGCGGTGGCGGCAGCGGCGCCGACGGCCGTGGTCGGGTCAGTCTCACCCGGCGGTCGGACCCTCCTGGGTGCCATCGCCGCCCGCCTTGACGCACCTGTGGTCTCCGACACCCTCGCTATCAGCCAGGACGGCAACGGGACGAGAGTGGACAAGTCGGACCTGGTCGGCCGCGTGATTGTGACCCTGGACGTTCCTACACCGGTCTGTGTGCTGCCCACTCAGACGGATGCAGCGCCAGTGGAATTGGCCAACCCTGCCATGCCAACGCGGATTGAGGCTGCACCGCAAGCCATGAACCGCGTCGCGGTCGAACCCGCTCCCGGTGCCGGGTCCGTACTCCCGAATGCTGCGCGCATCGTGTCCGTCGGCCGTGGGCTCGGCTCTGCCGACGGTATGGGAATCGTGACTCAACTCGCGTCCGCCCTCCAGGCTGAGGTCGCCTGTTCTATGCCTGTCATCGACGTTGGGTGGGTTCCCGCTGATCGCTACGTCGGGCTGTCCGGGCAGCACGTCAGTCCGGAGTTGTACCTGGCACTCGGCATATCCGGTGCCCCTCAGCACCTCGCCGGCATCCGCAACGCCAAGGTAGTGGTGGCGATCAACACCGACATCAAGGCCGGCATCTTCAAGCGTGCCGACTACGGCATCCTCGCCGACTTGCACCAGGTCGTGCCGGAACTCATCCGGGCGGTGGCCGGAGGCCGCTAGGAGCTTCGTCCGAGGACTTGTTCCGGCGCTGTCCACGATTAGGGTGCAGATCGCAATATGAGCGCACGGTTACGAACTCGGATAGAGACGGCCAGGCTCGGTAATCTGACATCCCCAGCAGACGTGACGAGCATCTTTGGAACACCGAGGTCAGCACCCTTTTGCCGCGCTGTTGTGGCGTGGGCTGGCCGGAGCGGGGATAATGGATTCTGACATTTCTTGGGTTTGGCGATGGAAGGAGGCCGGAGATGAAGGCGTATTTGCCGGTGCGACCGGGCGCTGTGGCGACTATGGACAATACCCGGCCGACGTTCGTCGTGGACACTTTGGACGAGTTGCGCGGTCCTACGGCGGGCGTGGTGACGTTGCCCGTGATGCTGGACTGGACTCCCGCCAACACCTATGACCTGTCCTCATCTTCTCGCCTGCGCCGGTTGTATGAGACGGTCCTGAGCGAGGCTTTGTCGGAGGACGACGTGGCGGGTTTCGTGGACAAGGCGACCTTGCTGCGGGTGTGGCCCGACCTTCGCCTGCCGCCGCGCGTCCGTATGGCTTGGGAGCAGGCGCACCCCCAACTGGCGGCCTAGATGCTGGAAGGTTTTCACCTGCGCGTTTCCCGCATCGTTCTTGAAGCGGTGGAACCGTTCGGCTTCGCCTTGGGCGGAGGCTACGCTTTGCAGGCGCACGGCGTGGTTGATCGGCCGTCGAAGGACTTGGACACATACACGGCAAACATGGATGTGGCAGTGTTCGACGCTGCCGAGCGCACGGTCGTAACGGCCCTGCGACGCGAGGGTTTCAACGTTCACGTGGTCAAATCGGATTCGTGGTTCCGGGCACTACGGGTGGCCGACGCAGACAACGGTGATGTTCTCGGGGTGGACCTGGGATACGACTATCGCCGTCGCAAGCCGGTTGCGGTGGCTGGAATCGGTCCCGTGCTGGCTCTTGATGATGTGGTAGTGGGCAAGGTCCGGGCGCTGTGGGACCGCCAGGCGGCTCGTGACTACATAGACGTTGACGCGCTCATGCGCGAGTCAAACTGGACTGTCGAGGGCCTGCAAGCCGTCTTGGACGATGTTCGCCCGGAGGCCGGTCCTGGCACCATGTCCGAGTTGTTGCGACAGGCCGACACTGTGGCCGGGGAGGAGTACGCAGCCTACGGCCTGACCGCCGACGACGTGAGTGATCTGATTTGCCGCCTGCGCAGCGCGACGTGATTGGTCGAGGTGATCTTTGGCTCTCTGCCCGCAGGGCGTTCTGAAGAAACAGCCGTCCGAACCGCTCGGGTCCGTTCGCCCGTGGTTGCGATGATTTCCGGTGGCCGGTCGGCCACCAGGTGGCGCTAGTTGGCTCGTTTCTCGGCGATCAGGGACTCCCAGAGCGCCTTGAAGGGCTCACCGGTTGCTTGGGCACTCAGCAGCGAGGAGATCGGGAACCAGGTACGCCTGCGCCATTGCTACCGCTTCCTCCCAAGTCCACATCAGGGTCGCCACAAGCAATACGGATACCCACTGGACCCGGAGCGCCGTCCGACACATCAAGCTGACCCCTTGACCAGGCCATCCAACGCGAGATAGAGGTGTCACACCTCTGGCTGACGAGGAAAACTGTGCGCACCTTCCGCTTGGAAGGGAGCGTCAAGATGACTGTCTCAATGCGGCTGATGACCGCCGGGAACGGCTGCAAGTATCTGCTGACGTCCGTGGCTACAGGCGATGGGGACCGGGCGTTGTCCACTTCGTTGACGCGCTACTACACCGAAGCGGGTTGCCCGCAGTGGAGCAAGAGTAGCTGCGCCTGCTCTCGTCTTGGTAGTAGTTTGACGGGTCGGCTAGCCGAGGTTGGATGAACGCACCCGCGTGTGACTGTTTGCCGACCCAGTTTAGCCGTGGCCGGGGTACAGAGCTGCGCGCCCTTCCGGTACACGCCGGGAATGGAGGCAACGACATGGGACCGGCGCGCGTGGCGGGGTCTCCGAAACGACAGCATCAACGTTTCGCGGCTCAATGCTCAATAACAGCGTCGCCGAGCAGCACTTCGTCAAGGACGGAGGACAGAGCCGCGAAGCGTTGCTGCTCGTCCTCGGACTCGGGGTCGGGTTCGGATATCGCGACATTCGCGGCAGCTTCGGCGTCGTCGTCGGTCAGAGGGCAGATAGCCAGAACGTCCCGGAGTATCGCTGGGGAAGTGGCCAGCGGGACTGTGAGCGTCGGGAAGGGAGAGCCGACCGCGCCCGGCATGACGTCTTCCAGGGCGGGCAGGCCGTTTTCCCGCGCGCACGCCGCCCACTCGTTGGTCACGTCGGCCTGAATCTGGCGGCGGCGGATCTCCTCGGCCGGGCCGTCCTGCACGGGCGCGGGTCCCGCGAACCCGGAGTCTTCCAGGCACCTGACCCAGCTCTCCGATTGGTCCTTGCCGTCGACCACGAGCCGGACGGGCTTATCGCCGGAGTCGTAGAAGGCCTTAACCTGTTCGGCGTCGATCAAAGAGCCGTCAGGGCTCAGGCTCTCTTCCTCCTCGCCGTTCGGATACCTGGCAAGCCAGTCATGCCCCCCAGCCAACCCGATGTGCGGGGTCCCGCCGTCGAGCGTGAACACCTCGGCGGAGATGCCGTCCTGCCGGAGGCACGAGGCGACGGCCTCGGCGGCCGCAGCCTGGTCTGCGGCCAGAGTCGGCGTCGGGCTCGGAGACGGAGACCCGATCGACGCCACATCGTTGCCGGACGGCCCGCAGCCAGCCACGAGCGGCAGCCAGGCAATCGCGAGGGCAAGCCGCAACGGTCTAAGCACCCCATGCTGAGGAGCCGATTTCGCGGCACGAGATGGCGGAGAAGTGGCCCGGCAGGGGAGGAGAACTTCACGATGGTTCACAATTCGCCTCCAGGTCTTGAATCAAAGTTGAGTAGTCCCCGCCCGACGCTGCTTCCAGTTCTTCCTCCACGAATTGGCGGCTGCCGTCGTCAAAGCTATTCCACAAGGCGGTGGACTTGATACCGGACAATTGATCGAGGGCAAGCTCCGCTCGCTCTGGGTCGGTCTCGCGGCTTTGGACGGCCTCGCGCATCCAGGCGCATTGCCAAAACTCGCCTGCACGCGACGCGCCATAGTTTTCGGAGAACTGGTGGCGGTCGTCCGAATCCAGGGCGAATTCGAACTGATCCTCTGCCGTCGGCCAAATCACTCCGTCCGGCAGTGCGAGGGCCTCTGCTTCGGTCAAATAGTCGGCCATGACCTGCTCGCCCGACCGGAATCCGGGTTCCGGAGTGAAGCAGCCAGCACTGCCGCAACCCGGCTGCTCCGCAGAAGCAGAGCAGCCCGCTACGAGCGCGGTCAACGATGTCCCAAGAGCTATCAATGCACGCGAGGTTGTCATGATGGTTACCTGAGGCCTCGCTCGGGGCTTTTAGGGCCGTCGAGCCGAGGCCAGATTGCAGGCTTCAGGTGCCCTTCTACCAAAGGCCGGTGCCGAGCGTGAATGCCGCTGCTGCGGCGGTGATGAGTCTTGTTGGTTTTCTCATGGGAATCCCCGAGTTCCCTAGTGGCTTGCTGTTGTCTGGGCCGCGACCCCGACGAGGATGCCGGGATGGCCTTCTTCGACAGTGAGTAACAGATTTGCCAAAGTCAACCAAAGTCAACTTGGCTTCGCCCGGTGCTGTCCGGATCACAGCCCGTTGCTGTGCTTGGCGCTTGGTGCGGCGGTGGTCCGCTCGGCGTGGCGGTCATGGGCTTGTCGGCTGCGCTCGTCTGCCCGTTCCTACCAGCGGGTGGCCTGTAGGCGGGCACGGGAGAGTTGTTCGCGCAGGCGGTTCTTCTCGGCGGCGGCCGGCCGACGGGCGTCGTCGAGGTCGAGACCAACGATTAGGAGGGGGTTCGATCGGCGTCCCCGGGTCATGCCGACGTGTACGCCATCCCTGCCCCGTCGAGCGCGCCGGGCAACACCATGTGCGATCTGGTCACAGTCGCGCTTTGGACGCCGTGGGCGGTCCTCGCATTCGCCAGGCGCGCCGCTCTTACCCCGTAGTCGTCAGGCAGATGCGGCAGGCGACCCGGCGTCGCGGGTCGTGTTGTCGGGCCAGCGGAGGTCGCCGAACGTGATCGCCAGCGGTGCCGCCGTCACATGCCGAGTGTTGGCGCGTCTCGTCCCGGGTCGAGGCGGTGGGGCTCACGGCCAAACGGGTGGAGGGGCCGTGTCGGTTGTGATGCTTGCCGCTGTGTGGTCTCTTGTTCGGTGCGTTCGGCCTTGATGTGCTGGGCAGCGTCGCCCATGGGGAGGCTGCCGAGTTTCTCGGCCTCGGCCCGGATCAGGGCGGCTCGCCTGCGGGCGCCCAGCGCCCGCCGCGCCGCCGCCGACCACCGCCACCGACCGGCGGGGCTGGGACGAACCGCGCGGCATCGGACAACCCGGAATCAACCATCCAGCTAGCGAGCGGCGCAGTAGGCGAGGATCGGTGGACCGAGCCTAAGCCGCCCCCGGTAGGCGCTGGACCCGCGCGTGCACGTCATAGTCCAGCAAGCCGTCCAGACCCGCCCGCCCACGCAAACCGGGCCCCGCCACCCGTACGGCGTCCCTTGTTAGACTGAACTCACACCGGCGACCGGCTTGACCGGCGGCCGCAGGATGAAAGGAGACAAAGTGCCTGACACCAATCTTCCCGCATCAAGGCCCGAACCGACCACCCAAACCCCCGCCCCGGACTGGTTCGGCCAGCCTGAGCCAGCCTGGCAGGACTCCATACAAGCCGCCATCGACGGGCGCCGCTTCGGTATCAAACTGCGGGGCGGCATGGAAATCCCGCCCGGCTTTAGGCCAGTGCTAGGAAGCCGATGAGCGAGCCGGTTACGCGCACACCACTGTTCGGCGCCGAGCAGGCGCCGCGGTACGAACGGCAATCGTTGATCGCCCAATACCAAGAGATGGTAGGAGTAAACCTGATAGTCGTGATCGACGACATCATGCCCGTCAGGATGACGATCCTCGAAGAGCTGTTGTTCGACTGCGACCCTGCCAAAGACCTCCATGTTCTCTTGGCCTCACCCGGGGGCGACGGCGAGACCGCGCTCCGGATGGTTCGCTCAATGCAACTCCGCTGTAAGGAATTGACCGTGATCGTGCCGGACATGGCCAAGAGCGCCGCGACAATTCTTTGTCTCGGGGCGCACCGGATACTCATGGGACCGGGAGGAGACCTGGGACCCATCGATCCACAGATGATCCGCTACAGCAACGGCAGACCAGTGGGAGCAAGCTCCGCTAAAGAGATAGTTGCTGCGGTAGACGAGGCAGAGGAGCGCGTCACGCGCAACCCCAGCACCGTCGGCCTGTTCGCATCCCTCTTGTCGGAAGTCAATATGCTCGTCCTTCAACAAGCCAAGTCGGCGCTCGCGAGGTCCGAATCGCTGATGGCCGAAGCCTTGAAGTCGACCGATCGACTCACACCGAAGGGCGTCAAGGACCTGACGAGGAGGTTGCAGGCGCCCTTGATCAAGGTGCCGACGAGCCATTCCGCCGTTATTACCGCAGACGACGCTCTTGACCTTGGCTTACCTGTCGAGAAGGCTGACCCGGCAAGCGCCGAGTGGCGGCTGCTTTGGTCGCTTTGGTCGCGGTACTTTGCCCTGGGCTGCTTCCCTGCGGGAAATGTGCCCATCTACGAGGCTGTCCGCGCCTCCCACGCCGGCTGACCTAAGACCCCAAAAGGTCTGGTGACCAGCCAAGATACTGTGCGCGAGGGGGGAGTTGAACCCCCACGCCCTTTCGGGCACACGGACCTGAACCGTGCGCGTCTGCCTATTCCGCCACTCGCGCGCAAAGCACGAGGCTAGCATGGATGACGGAATAGGGTAGAACTGGGTGTGCCGACGAGTTCTACTGAAGACCTGTGTGGCACGCTTGTGACTCGTTACGATATGTCTAAGCCGTTGGCAAGTGGAGGAGGGATGGCGGATGGCATTCCTCGACCGATTCGAAAAGGGCGTGGAGCGTGCGGTCAATGGCGCCTTCGCCAAAGCGTCTCGTAGTGAGGTGAAACCTGTGGACCTGGCTTCAGCGCTCCGGCGCGAACTGGACGAGAAGGCAGCCGTGCTGGCGCGCGGCCGCGCCGTTGTACCCAATGAGTTCGTCATCGAGTTGTCGACCGAAGATTTCGACCGGATCCTCGACTGGGGTGCGGAAGCAATGGGTGAAGAACTCCAAGAGGGGGTGGCCCAGCATGCGGCCTCGCAACGCTACGCGTTTGTTGGGCCGGTGTCAGTCACCTTCGAGGAGAACCCCGACTTGGAAGTCGGCCAATACCACGTGCGCAGCGAAACCGTACGTGGGGCGGTGGCCCCGGCAGGCCCGTCGGCGGCATCGGTCAACCACCCGATAGTCGACATCGACGGCCAACGCTACCTGCTGACCGGGCCGGTCACAGTGATAGGGCGGGGGTCTGACGCAGACATCATTGTGGAAGACACGGGCGTCTCGCGGCGCCACGTCGAGATCCGGTTGACAGCCGACGGGCCGGTGGCAACGGACCTCGGCTCCACCAACGGAACGTTCGTGGAAGGCCACCGGATCACCAACGCTCTGCTGGTCGACGGGAACACCATCACCGTTGGCCGCACCCACGTAGTCTTTTGGACCGGAGAGTCGACGGACCTGGGATTCAACCCGGACGATTAGGCTTCACCTATGGGAGAGCTCTCCGTTTCGCTGCTCAGGCTGGGCTACCTGCTGGTCTTATGGCTCTTTGTCCTAGCAGCACTGGTGACGTTGCGCCGCGACATTTACGGCACCACGATCACCCGGCGCGGCTCAGCACCGGCCCCGGCCTTAGCTCCCGCCCCGGCCAAGCGTGGGCGCGGGCGGATTCCGCCTCCCCCGGAACTCGCGGGCACGCCAGCTTTCCCACCCACACCGCCCCTCCACAGCCCACCTAGCCCCAGCGAGGCGCCGGCGCCAAAGCCGTCCGCCCCGACCAGGTTGGTGGTCAAGACCGGTCCGCTGCGCGGCACCACCTTGCCGCTCGCCCGCTCTCCGGTGGTGATAGGCCGCTCATCGACCGCTAATTTAGTGCTCGATGACGACTTCGCATCCGGCCGCCACGCCCAGATTGTGCCGCGCCAAGGTGGGTGGTTCCTGGAGGACCTGGGTTCAACCAACGGCACATTCGCTGGTCGTGAGAGAATTGCCGGGCCCAAAGAGCTGACGGCCGGACAATCGATCCGGATCGGTAACACAACGTTGGAGGTGTCGAGATAGCGTGACGATCGCTTTGCGCTACGCCGTGCGCTCCGACATTGGTCTAACCCGCGCCAACAACCAGGATTCGGCCTATGCTGGGCCACATCTGCTGGTGGTGGCTGACGGCATGGGCGGACATGCGGGCGGCGACATCGCCTCATCTGTGGCGATTGCGCATCTGGCCAGCCTTGACGAGGACACTCCCACCGCAGATCGGGGCGCCCAGGCGCTCCAAAACGCCGTCGAAGGCGCCCACGAGGAGCTGTTGGAGCGGGTTGAACAAGACCCGGAGCTGGCTGGGCTCGGCACCACGATCACCACGCTGCTGCGCACCGGGGACCGGCTGATCCTGGGACACATCGGCGATTCGCGCGCCTACCTGCTGCGCGACAAGACGTTGGAACAGGTCACCACGGACCACACATTTGTCCAGTATTTGGTCGATGTCGGCAAACTCGACCCGGACGCCGCAGAACGCCATCCGCAACGTTCGCTGCTGCTCCGCGTCTTGGGCGATGTCGAGTTGTCCAGCGGGCTCGACATTTCAGTCCGCAAAGCCGAAGTAGGGGACCGCTGGTTGCTCTGTTCGGATGGCCTGTCCGGTGTGGTCTCCGCCAAGACCATGGGCCGGACCCTGGCAGAGATCAAGGACCCCGACGAATGCGCTGACGCCCTGGTGGAACTGGCGCTGCGGGGCGGCGGCCCGGACAACGTCACCTGTGTGGTGGCAGACATCTTGGACCTTGATGACCTGCCCGCCGATGAAGCGCCGTCCACCGCCGCTCAGGTCGCCGGTGCCGCCGCAGTTGACCGTGACCGGCCCACCCGGGGAGGCAGCGGCGCAGCCGCCAAGGCCGCCTCACTGACGGCCGCCGCTGCGGCCGGCGCCGAACCGTCTGCGGCTTCCACCCGCGCGTCACGCCGGGGCGCCGCCGACTTAGAGGATTCTCGCCCGCCCGCCCGCATTGGCGCCCGTCTCGCATTGGCAGCCGTGTTGGTGGCGCTCCTCGCAGTTATCGCGGGCGCCTTGTATTGGGCTTACGGCTGGAGCCAGGACCAGTATTACGTCGGGGCCGATGGCGACAAAGTGGCCGTCTACCAGGGCATACCTCAAGAAGTGTTCGGTTTGGAGTTGTCCCATGTCAATGAGCGCACCCCCTACAGTTTGCTGGATTTGAACGAGTCCTACCGCCGCCAGGTGGAGTCGAACGCGAAGCGTAACGTGACGCAAGCCGAGGCGAAGGAATGGATTGACGATGCCGTCGAGGAGTCCCGCCCGGCCGCCAGCCGCACCCCCGGAACCCAGGCGAGCCGCACGCCCACGCCGGAAGCGAGCCGCACGGCATCGTCGGCAGGCAGCCCCACGCCACAAGCGAGCGCCACCCCCACCCCCAGCCAGTCGGCCGCCTCCCCCACCGCGGCGCAACCCACCCGCACGGATCGCTGAACCATGGCAACCGTCCAACCCGGAGGCGCACGCCCGGGACGCCTGGCCGAATTATTCCTGCTGCTTTTCGCGTTGGCGTTGTCTTTCATGGCGTACGCGCAGGTGGCGTTGGCACTCCAGGGGCACCTGCCGCCCCAAATGGCGTTGCAATGCGGCGGTTTCACACTATTGACGTTGGGGCTCCATTTAGTTGTCCGATGGCGTGCCCCTTACGCCGACCCGGTGATCCTGCCGGTCACGGTGCTGCTCAACGGCACAGGCCTGGCGATGATCTACCGGCTGGCGTTACGCTACCAGGCGACCGATACGGACCCGGGCTGGTTGATCGCCCCCAAACAGATGGTTTGGACGGTGCTTGGGATTGTGGCGGCCGCCACCCTCCTGATCTGCCTGCGGGATCACCGCGTGCTGCGGCGTTTCACCTATACGGCCATGTTGTTGGGCCTGGCCGGCTTGATCGCGCCGCTGTTACCCGTGATCGGTGACACGCGCAACGGGTCAACCATTTGGATTCACCTTTGGGAGTTTTCCTTCCAACCCGCCGAGGTGTCGAAGATCCTGCTGGTGGTGTTCCTGGCCGGGTATTTGGTGACGCGCCGCGAAGCGATGGCGTTGGCCGGCCCGAAGATCGCCGGCCTGCAATTGCCCCGCTTGCGGGACATGGGCCCCTTGCTGACCGCTTGGCTGGCTTCGCTCGGCGTGCTGGTGTTCGAGAAGGATCTCGGCACCTCGCTGCTGCTGTTCGGGGTGTTCGTGGTGATCTTGTATACCGCCACCAACCGGCCGAGCTGGATTGTGATTGGGTTAGGCCTATTTGCTGGTGGAATCTACCTGGCCTATAGGCTGTTCGGTCACGTGGCGCAGCGCGTCGAAGCCTGGCTCCATCCCTTTGACCAGGCCATTTATGATCAGGTCGGGGGCTCGCACCAGTTAGCTCAGGGACTGTTTGGGTTGGCGCACGGTGGGCTGTTCGGCACCGGGTTGGGCCGCGGGCGGCCGGACATCACGCCCATGGCCTATTCGGATTTCATCTTCGCGGCGCTCGGCGAGGAACTGGGGCTGACCGGAGTGATGGGTCTCCTTTTGGTTTATCTGATTCTGGTTGAACGTGGTTTCCGTACCGCGATCGGCATCCGGGATGGGTTCGGGAAGCTGTTAGCGACGGGCCTGACGTTCACTTTGGCGTTCCAGTTCTTTGTTGTGGTGGGCGGGGTCACCCGGGTCATTCCGTTGACTGGGCTGGTCACGCCGTTCCTCGCCTACGGCGGTTCGGCGTTGCTCGCCAACTGGGTGGTGGTGGCGTTGCTGCTGCGGATTTCGGATGGGGCGCGCCGGCCCCCGCCCGCCACCTCGGAGATCGACCTGAGTTCGCTGGTCCAAGCAGACAAGCCCAAACCGAAGGTTGAGTCCGTCGGCGCCCTTGAGGCGGTGAGCCGCCCATGAACCGTGAAATCAGGCGCGTCAGCCTGGTTGTAGCAGCCATGTTCACCGCGTTGGCGATCGCGGTCAGCACCATCCAGTTTGGTCAGGCCGCCACCTTGCGGGCTGACGGCCGCAATTCGCGCACCTTCTACGATTCGTTCACCCGTGACCGGGGGCCCATCTGGGCGCAGGGCGGCGCCGTCCTGGCGCACTCCGAAGAGGTCAACGACGACTACTCCTACCAGCGGATCTATGACAACGGCCCGCTTTATGCACCGGTCACGGGCTATGTCACGGTGGTTGGGCCAGCCTCCGGGCTGGAACTGATGGAGGACGAAGTCCTCCTGGGGACAGCCGATTCGTTGCCGTTCGCGTGGGAGCGGCTCCAGGACTTGTTCACCGGGGCGGAGCCGACCGGCGGAGCGGTCGAGGTCACAATTGATCCGGCGGTCCAACAAGCGGCCTGGGATGCGCTCGGCGACCAACGGGGCGCTGCGGTCGCACTGGATGCCAAGACCGGGGAGATTCTGGCGCTGGTCTCGAAGCCGTCATTCGACCCGAATGCCCTAGCGGTCCACCAACCAACTGCGGTCATCCAAGCCTATGATGCGCTCGAAAAAGACCCGGCCAACCCGCTGTACAACAGGGCGATCAGCGGGGACCTATACGCTCCTGGTTCAACCTTCAAGCTGGTGGTGGCCGCTGCGGCCCTCGAATCCGGGGGCTACAGTGCGGACAGTGAACTGGAGGCGCCCGACGCCTTGGACCTGCCCGGATCAAGCAACCAGTTGACCAACTTCGGGGAGTCGAGTTGTGCCCGCTCCGGCCGGATGACCCTGGCGGACGCGTTGACCATCTCCTGTAACACGGCGTTCGGCTGGCTTGGGATGGAGTTGGGTCAAGCCCAGATCGCCGAACAGGCGGAGCGGTTCGGTTTCGGTCAGGACTTGTCGATCCCGCTGTATGTCCGCCCTTCGAGCTTCCCGACAAACATGGATGGGGCGCAAACTGCGCTGGCCGCGATCGGGCAATTCAATGACAAGGTGACCCCGCTGGCGATGGCGATGGTCGTGGCCGCGATCGCGAACGGGGGGCGCTTGATGAGCCCGCATCTGGTGCGCACGGAGCGGGACGCGGACTATGACGTGGTGGTGGAAACGCCGGTCGAAGAGTTGGGCCGCCCGCTGAGCGCCGCTAACGCCGCCGTGCTGCGCGACATGATGCTTCAGGTGGTGGCGGAGGGTACCGGTAAGCGCGCCCAGGTCGATGGCGTGACCGTCGGCGCCAAGACCGGCACCGCGGAGCAAGCTAAAGGCGAGCCGCCCGACGTGTGGACGGTGGCGTTCGGGGAACTCGAAGGCCGGGTGGTGGCGCTCGCGGTGGTGGTCGAAGACGGTGGGGCGGCCGGGGTGGCGGGCACCGGCGGCACCGTGGCCGCGCCGATGGCGGCCGCCATTTTGCGGGCGGTGTTCCAATGATTGCGCAGAGCGGGCTGACGCTGGATTCTGGCCACTACAAGTTGATCTCGCGGATTGCGGTGGGTGGCATGGGTGAGGTGTGGCGCGCCCATGACCAGATAACCAATGCGCCCGTCGCTATCAAGGTGCTCCGCCCCGAGTTCACGGGCGATGCCGTCTCCCTCAAACGGCTCCGGTTTGAGGCGCGCAACGCCGCCATGCTGAACCACCCGAACATCACCCAGGTGCTGGACTACGGCGAGATTGACGGCACCGGCTATATCGTCATGGAATATGTCGAAGGCAAATCGCTGGCGGACGTTTTGGCAACCCATTCGACCATTGCCCCGCTGCGGCTCCTGCCGATCCTGATTCAAGCGTCACTCGGGTTGCATGCGGCGCATTCGGCGGGCGTAGTCCACCGCGACGTCAAGCCCGGCAATATCCTTCTAGGCCACGCTGACCAGGTCAAACTCACCGATTTTGGGATTTCTGTGGCTCACGGCCAGTTGTCGCTGACGGATGCCGGCAAGGTCATGGGCACCGCGCAATACCTTGCCCCAGAGCAGGCCCTCGGCAACCAGGCCACGCCCGCCGGGGATCTTTATTCATTGGGCGTGATCGCATACGAAGCTCTCGCCGGTGAGCGCCCGTTCCGCGGCGACAACTATGTGGCGATAGCCTTGGCGCACGTCAACGAGCAACCCCCGCCGCTACCAGCCTCGGTGGAGAACTCTTTGGCGCAACTGGTGCTGCGTTTGATGGAAAAAGAACCGGATCAGCGGCCGGCCGATGGCGCCGAATTGGCCGCGCTGTTCGGTGAAATCCTCGAGATCCACCGTGAACTGGCTGG
>JAITJY010000375.1 GCA_031278675.1 Bifidobacteriaceae bacterium | reverse complement strand
CCGATTCATCTCGAGGTCTGCGAAGTACTGGCGGTACCGCGGCAGAGTTGACGGCAACAAGCCAAACACGGTCGACTTGGAGTCGGTCGCCTCGTCGCCGCCCTTGAAGTGTGGCTCCTTGTCCAAGGCGAGGTGCACCATCTCGCCGACAAAGGCCGCATCGGAAATCCGTCCGATCTTGGCTTTCAGCTTGGGTTCGAGCGGTGTGTCCAACCACCTGTTAAGCGTGAGCCGCGGGTCCACGTTGGAAATGACCGCCTGGGTGGCCGTGAAGACGGTGCCATCCGCAGTCCGCACGCCGGTTGCCCGGCCATTCGCGGTAGTGATTTCCACAACTTCGTTGTTCGCCAACACGGCGCCACCATTGTCTTCGACGACGCGCGCGAGCGCGTCTGGCAGCGTCTGAATTCCGCCTTCGGGGTAAAACACGGTGTGCCCGGGCATGTGATGCGAAGCGACCATGTTCAAGACGTACAACGCGGAACCGCCAGCGTACGGGTCCACCATTGCCTCGCTCGGGAAGTTCAAGATATACATCAGCGTGTGGGGGTCGGTGAACCACTGCTTGGCGAGATCCCAGCTAGACATGAACAGCAGTCTCATGAGTTCCTGGCCGACTTCTGATTGGTCCAGCTGATTGAGCATCAGCCCCATCTTGGGCGGCGCGTTGTACATGCCCGCAAACAGGATCGGCAGCATGGGCTGGAGGTATTGCTGGAACTCCTTGTAGGCCTTTGCGTCATGACGTGAGAATTTCGCGATCTCGCCACATGCCCTGTCCACGTCGTTGTACACCGTCAGCACGGTGCCGTCGTCGTACACGTTGGCGAGGTACGGGTCCGGCGCGCGCAAAGGATTGAATCCATATTTCGAGATCAACCCTAGCTCGTCGTCTTTGAGCGCCGGGTTGGGTATGGCGTACGACAGCGACGAGCCAGCGATGTCATGTTTGAATCCCGGCACGGTCACTTCCATTGTCCGCGCACTGCCGCCTATCTGAGCCTGCTGCTCCAGCACCAGGGTCTTGAGACCCACCTTCGCCAAATACGCGGCGACGGTGAGCCCGTTCTGGCCAGCTCCGATCACGATTGCGTCATACTGGTCTTGCGCCATTGCTCCTCCTTGAGTGTGTGGGTGCTCCGGCTCATGCTGTAGGGCACCTGGCGAGTTGATTCCCCCGCAGGAAGATAGGCGGGAACTCGGTGCCCCGCGTGACCGTAAACCGGAGGCGGCCACGCCTTCGGCCCACGCTATCGGGGGACGGGGCAGGTTTGAATCGGTCGAGTGCTGTAAGACCTTGGCCGATTCCGGAGACTGCTGTGCGCGGCGGCCAGCCGCGCCTCTCCGATGCGGCTGGCCGCATCTGCTTGCTCTGGAGATGCAACACGGGACGGCCAGCGGCGCGGAGCGTGTCGCTCATCTGTCCGATCCACTCGCCAGGGTCGCGGTTCGACGCGAACACGGTCGGGTTGCGGCGGCGGCGGGCTACGACGAACTCGTGGAAGTCGGATGTCTGGACGGCGTCCGTGGCCCGGAGCGCAAGACCGTCGAGTAATGGCGAGCTCGCCATTATCCTGATCTCCTGATTATCCCGACTTTGGCGGTTTGGGTGGGTGTTCGCGCTGGTGGGCGACGTGGTTTTGGTTGTGGGGTTCTGGATAATCCGGGTGGGGTGGATGCTGGTGTCTCCCTAGTGAGAGGAGACGCGGATGTCTTCGAGGTTGACGCCGAGGAGCGTTTCGGGCCCGTTGGCGGGCTTGGTCGGCGAGTACGAGTCGTGGTTGGTCGCGAGGGGCTGCTGTGAGGCTTCGGTGTATGTGTCGACCTGCGCTTTGGCGAGGTTGAGTTGGTGGATGGGCTGCCAGGGGCTGGGCGCGGGCGGCTTGTCGCACGAGGTGTTGGACGCTTATGTCGCCTCGGAGCGGGAGCGGGGCGGCACGCCGGGCGCCGTTGGTTCAACGCCGCGGATCAGGGCGTTCTTGGCGGATGCGGGTTTGGTGCCTGTCCGGGTGCGGGTGTCCCGTTTGAACACCGGCCCGGTGCCGGCGTTGCTGTCAGGACCGTTGGCGGGGTTGGCGCCTGGTTTCGCGGCGTGGCTGACGGGCATGGGTTACAAGCCCGGCCCGGCGCGGGCGCGGGGGCTGGTGCTGGTCAGGTTGAGCCGTTGGATGGATGAGCGGGGGGTCGGCTTGGCGGGGTTGGGGCAGGCCTCGTTGGCGGGGTTCTTCGCCTCGGAGGCGGTCCTCGGCCGGTCTTCGTCGGGGGACGGGGAGCATCTGGTGCGGGAGTTCCTGGCGCGGGAGGGGCTGGTGGAAGAGTCGGCGGACGGCCCGGAGGCGGCGGGCGCCGCGTTGCTGGAAGGTTTCAAGGGCTATCTGTTGGGCGAGCGGGGCCTGGCCCAGGCGACGGCCGCGGGCTATGCGGCGTTGGTGGCGCCGCTGGCGGACTGGTTGTGCGCCGAGGGCCCGGACGGCCGTTGGGATTCGCTGGACGCGCGGGCGGTCGCGGGTTTCGTCGAGGAGCGCGGGACGGGCTGGTCGCCGGGGTCGCGGGGCGTGCTCGCGTCCGCGGTCCGCTCCCTGCTGGGTTGGGCGCGCGGGCGGGGCCTGGTGGCAGCGGATTTGACGGGGGTGGTGTTCTCCCACGCGGCGCCCGCCGGGCGGCTGCCCGCCCGGGCGGGGGCTGCGGATGTGGGGGCGATGCTCGGTGCGACGCCCTGCGACTCGTCGGTCGGTTTGAGGGACCGGGCTGTGATCACCGTGTTGCACCGGTTGGCTTTGCGTTCCGGGGAGCTGGCCCGCCTGGGTTTGGACGACGTCGACTGGGCCGCGGGCCGCTTGCGGGTGGTCGGCAAGGGACGCGAGCTGACGCTGCCGATCCCGGTGGACGTGGGCGAGGCGTTGGAGGCGTACTTGACAGCTGGCCGCCCGAAGGGCGCGTTGGACCGGAGTGTGTTCACAATGGCCCGCGCGCCGTTGAGGGGGTTGACGGTCTCGGCCGTGAACGGGATCACACGGGCCGCCGGACGCCGCGCCGGGGTGGGGCCGGTCAGCCCCCGGCAGTTGCGCCACGGCGCGGCGACCGCTGTGGTCAACCAGGGCGGGTCTTTGGCGGAGGCCGGGCAGCTGCTCGGCCACGCCCGTCCCGCCACCACGGCGATCTATGCCCGGCTGGATCTGCCGGCGTTGCGGCCCCTGGCCCGCGAGTGGGGGGTGTGACGGCGATGCGGCGGTCATTGGAGGA
This sequence comes from Bifidobacteriaceae bacterium, assembly GCA_031278675.1. GTDB lineage: Bacteria > Actinomycetota > Actinomycetes > Actinomycetales > WQXJ01 > JAIRTF01. Next base: position 1,427 of record JAITJY010000375.1, on the reverse strand, counting down.
ACACCTCGCCGACTACCTCGCCGCCCGGCGTCGGCTCGGCTGGGACCTGTCCCACACCGAGCGGGCCGCGGGCAGGTTCATCGCCTGGCTGGCCGACCGCGGCCTGGCCGCCTTCACCGCCCAGCACCTCGCCGGATGGGCCGAGGCCAGCGCCGAGTCGGGCGCCAGGCGCGCGGCGTTGGTCGCCGCGGTCAACCCGTTCGCCCGCTACGCGCGGGCCATGGGCGTCGAGGCGGCCCCTGTGGCGCCCCGCCTGGTCGGGCGGGCCTTGCCGCGCCCCGACCAGCGGCTGCTCACAGCCGACGAGATCCGCGCGCTCGGCCAGGCCGCGGCCGGAGTGTTCCCGAACCCGTTCAAAGCCGCGACCATGAAAACCCTGGTCGGGTTGGGCGCGGTCACCGGGATGAGGATCGGCGAGGCCATCGGCCTCGACGAGGCGGACCTCGACCCCGAACAGCGGCTGTTGGCGATCCGGCGGGCGAAAAGCGGCAAAGAACGCATCAACCCGCTGGCCGATTCCACCGTGACAGCCCTCGGCGCGTATCTCGCGCTCCCCGCCCGCCTCAAAGCGCAAGCCAAAACCGGGTGCCCCGCGTTGTTCCTGTCAGTCGCCGGAACCAGACTCTGGCGGTCCAACGCCGAGTCCGCGATCAGAATGATGCTCGAAGCCGCGGGCATCGGACCCGACGGGAACGCGCGGCCCAGATGGCATTCGTTCCGTTACCCAAACCTTCGGATTATCCGAACCTTCCCGCGATTCGCCTGGTGGCGGCCCCGGCTCGGGCGGGAAGGTTTGGATATCGGTTCACCGTTTCAGGGGTGCCAGGCCGCAGAAGGCGGCCAGGCCGCCGGCCGGTGTTTTCCATTTCTTCGGGGCGGCCTTGTCTTGCTCGTCTTCCAGGGTGGCCAGGGCGGCGGCTTCTTGCTCGGTGGTGATGTCGAGGTACACCATCTTGGTTTGGATGGACTCGTGGCCGAGCAGGAACGAGATCCGCACGATGTTCATGCCGTCCTGGAGCCAATGAGACGCTTTCGCGTGGCGGTTACGTGGCCGGCCACGTAACCGGCAGGGCGCGGCAATCCGCCTCCTGCCGATCCACCCCCCGCTCCAACCCCGAAGGGTCGTCGCTGATCCTCACATACACCACCGCCCGCCCCGCCGCCCGCGGTTTCGCACCCGGGGCAGCCGCCCCTGCGTCTAGCCCTCCCACCTGTGGTTTCGCGGCCGCAGCCGCCCCGATACCCATACCTTGTCCGGCCATCTCCAGCCACCTCCGTCTCTCTTCTCAAGACGCAGGTACGTTTGCTCCCCCAGGGCTGCCCGACGCCGTGCTGGTGGCGGCAATCGGGTCCCACTCTCCGGCGCCCGCGAGCTGCCAGGCGAACTGCTGGCGGGCGCGCGGATCGTGGTCGAAGACCGAGAAGCG
>JAITJY010000340.1 GCA_031278675.1 Bifidobacteriaceae bacterium | reverse complement strand
TGGCGGCACCCGCCGTTCTCCGGTGACCTGGTCGATGGCGTGATTTGGGGGCGCGGCGCCATCGACATGAAAGACCAGGCCGCGATGGTCTTGGCGGTGACGCGGGAGCTGCGCCGCCGGGGCGTCAAGCCGGCCCGGGACCTGATCTTGGTGTTCTTCGCCGACGAGGAGAACGGCGGGGTCTACGGCTCGCAGTGGATGGTGGCCCACCACGCCGACCTCTTCCGCGGGGCCACGGAGGCGATCAGCGAGCTCGGGGGCTTCTCGGCCTGGATCGCCGGCCACAAGGTTTACTTGGTGGAGACGGCCGAGAAAGCGATCGGTTGGATGCGCTTGACCGCGTCCGGGACCGGCGGCCACGGCTCGTTCGAGAACAACGACAACGCCGTCGCCAAACTGGTGGCCGCGCTCGCCCGCTTGGACCAGCACCATTTTCCCGCCCACCTGACCAAGACGATGCGCGATTTCTTGACCCAGTTGGGCCAAGTCTTGGGCAGCCCCATCCACGTCTCCGACCCGGAGGCGGTCAAGTCGATGTTGGAGCGCGCCGGCGAGACCGGCAGGGTGGTCGCCGCCGCCCTCGGCACCCACCTGAACCTGACCAGCCTCGACGCCGGCGGGAAAGCCAATGTGGTGCCGCCCAAGGCCAGCGCCACCGTCGACATGCGCCCGCTGCCCGCCGAACGCGACGCGGCTTGGCGCATGGTTGAGCGGCTGGTCGGCAAGGACATCCAAATTGAGCGGCTGAACGACCACATCGGCATGGAGGCGCCCGACGACGGCCCCATCTACCACGCCATGGGGGCGAGTTTGGCGCGGCTCGACCCGGGCGTGCCGGTGCTGCCGTTCATGATGCCAGCCGGCACCGACAACAAGTCGCTGGCCCGGTTGGGCGTCGCCGGCTACGGTTTCACGCCCCTGAACCTGCCCCAAGGCTTCGAGTTCTGGCGCATGTTCCACGGCGTCGACGAGCGTGTGCCGGTCAGCGCCTTGGCTTTCGGCGTCGAGGCCCTGATCGACTTCCTTACCACCTACTGAACCGGTCGTCATCGTCCACCGGCGCGACGCCAACGCAAGATCACGACCTTGGGAGGCCGACCGCCGACCTTCCTCGGCGCGGAGGTTGGCGACCAGGTTAGCGGGGGTGACGACATCGTACGTCGCGTCGGGATAGCCGAGGTTCGCTAAACGCACTCACCTCAAGTCTGTGTGCGGCTCAGTTTACCTGACCTTAACCCGACTGCGCCCGGTTCCGCCTAGATTCGGCGGTGGGCGAGACCAATCGGCCCTGCCGCCTTCCCTTGCGCTGCATTCTTGAGTCCTGTGTCTCCGGATCGCCACCAATCGCCTCGTGTAGCCAGGCGGACAAGAAGTCAGTTCCTCCCATCTCGGCATCAGCTTCAAAGGACTCAGCAATCTCTCCCACAGTGTCCGTGAAGCTATATCCAGTTGACTGCGCCGCCGCGCGGAATGCCCTTTGGTATGTTCTAAGAAGCAACTCGCCACCCACTCTTGATTGCGTCAGTTCATTCAGAGCAGACTCGCCGACGAGTATTGCCGTGTTCGGAGAGGCTTTCTCAACCGCGCCCCTTGATCGGTGACCTTTGAGAGTGTTGCCTACAACGGCAACATAGAACGTGTCCGCGTCGTAGGTGGTCTCCAAAGCCGTTAGCTGTTCGCCAAGGCGCTTGCCATCGCCACCCTTGGCGGAGCCTGTCTTGCTCTTCACCTGGAAGAGGCGGATCGTTTCAGGTCTACTCGGCAGTGGAACCTGCCCCACGTCTGCACCGGGGAAGGGGTTACGTCCCGGGCTGAGTGGTTCTTTGCCTTCTTCTCTGCTTCCCTGGGGCTCTGGCACACGGAAATTGCCCCTCATGAGGCCAATGACGTTCTCGTGCAGATGGCCCACGAGGTCTTCGATCTTCATGAGAACTTTGTGAGATGCAGTGTGCTCAATGGTTCGCGAAAGGCTCTGATCGCTGAGAAGTTCGTAGTTTGCCGCAAGAATGAACGGGTCAAGAACATCGCCCGGGTTACTGCCGACCCTCAGATCATCGGCGCTGCGAGGGAACAAGGCGACTTTCTCAGCTACCCAGGACGTCACCTGCGCCGTAACGCCTGACGGGTCCGCGAAAGCTCGGCAAAGTTGGATCTGATCAGCCAAGTCTCCTGCGGTGCTTGTGCCTGCGGGAAAGTATGGAATGAACAGATTCAGCAACTCAGATCTATGCAGGTCTCCGAACTCTTGAGCCGAGAGGCCTTCTGCCAGACCGGGCATGTCACGGAGGTTGAGCCTCTCGGTCGCCATATCCAGTAAGTCCTGTCCAGAGGCAGCGCGCAGCCAATCGACCTCCTCCTGCGCCTGCTCGATGCGCTGACGCAGGTCCAAGTTCAAGAGAGCGAGGTGTTCCTGATAGCTCACGCCGCACCCTTCGTCTCGCGAGAACGAGTGTTTCGCGCAGAGGCACGCAGCGTCTGAATTGCGCGAGCAAGCATTTCGGCAGGGTCCAGCGCATCGCTGGCGGGTGGGTTCTCGAGCAGCGTCAATCCTATGGCACGTCCCAACGCAACGGGCACCGCATTCCCGATCTGTTGATACTGATCCGCCACGGAGCCTTGAATCGTCCAGCCATCGGGGAAGCCTTGCAGCCGTGCGCACTCTCTCACTGAGAGAGGCCGATCGACAGATGGATGGCACATTGCGGAACCCTTCCGGTTTGGCTTGCCCGTGATGGTTGGAGACAGCCCCTCCCAACTGAGTCTCCTGAAAAACCCCGTCTTGCCGCCCCCTGCCTTCATGCTGCGCTCGCCCATCGCTTCTATCGCTACTTCTGGCGGCAGGTCGCGCCAGTTGCCGCCCGGAGGGACCAAAGCGAAATACCGCTTTGTTGAATCTAGGTAGGAGAATCCTGGACCTGGATTGCTTTCAAGGTCTCCAATAGCGTCTCGGACGGTGAAAAATGGAATGGCATCTGTCCCATGAGTAGGCCGCACAAACCTGGGTGGCAGTCCGTCCCGCGATCCGATCATCACAAACCGAAGCCTCTTCTGAGGCGCTCCGTAGTCTGCGGAATTCAGCACAGCAAAGCGTACGTTGTAGTTCAGGTCGGCAATAACCGTACGCAGTAGGTAACGAATAGCGCTGCCGGACAGCTCATCTTCCTGAAGGGCGGCAGCGCCGTCATCGGCGTCCCACAGACATGGCTGCTGCGCACTGTAGGATGACAGATTCCAATTGCGACCAGGCCGTTGGTTGATCGGCCTGTGTCGTATTGCTGCGGTGACGATGTTCGCCACGTTCTCAAGCACAAACATCTTTGGGCGAACTTCTGATACGAGCCGAAGGTACTCGAATATCGCATTACCTCTCGGATCATTGAGGGCAGCACGGTTTCCGCCGGTCGAGAAGCTCTGGCACGGTGGCCCACCCACGAATAGATCAGCCTCTCTCGTCCCAGCAACAGCCGCGAGCTTGGCAGAGGACAGTTCCGCAATATCCTGCTCCAGCACCCGCACTTCGGGCCGGTTCCTACGAATCGTCCGGCAGAAGACCGGCTCAATCTCAACGGCTAGAGATGGCTTCCATCCAGCAGACTCCAAGCCGAGGTCCAAGCCCATCGCACCGGTGAAGAAAGACCAAACCACCGCAGTCTCCGGGGAGACAGTGCCTTGTGTTGAAGCCCCGCCTGTGGACGCGGGTTCTGAAAGGTTACCCACAGCGCGACTCTGATGTGGCTTAGCCTGGTCGGTTGCGGGCAGTCGTCGGTGCGCAGCAGGCTGGCGAGAGTGCGACGGGGTTGAGGGCCTGCTCTCTAGTGACACCGCTGAGTTCATGACACCATCCTAAAGACTCACGCTGACACTCCACGGGCAAGAGCTGCGGCGGCGTGGCGGATACCATCGCCGGGACCTCCAGCCCACCGAGTCACATGCCGAGGTCGGGGCCGTGCGGCTGACTGCCGGTGGGAGGCTCGGGCCAGGGTGTCGAAGTCGGCTGGGCGGCGGCCTTGGCGATCTTCCTTCTTGCCAGTACTTCGGTGTGTTCGGCCCTGGCCTGTGATCCGTCCGGCGGCTTCGTGCGCGGGCATAGCGGTGATGCGGGCGAGTTCGGCGCGGGCGGCGTCGGCTTGTTCGCGCCAGTCGTGGGCGCGTTGGGCGGCAGCCAGCGCGGCGGCTCGGGCCTGCTGGAACCGGGCTTGCGCCTAGGCGGACGCGAACTGGGCGGGAGGGCCGGCTTTGGCGCCGGCGGCGGCTTTGAACTCGAAGGCGTGGAGTCGCTCGTCGCGCTCCTCGACCAAGTCGACCTCCTGCCCGTCCTTGGCGCTGAGCCCCAGCGCCCGTCCCAGCGCATTCACGCTGACCAGTTGCCCCTGTCGGAGGGCCACCAAGGTCAACAGGTCCACCAGCAGGTCGGGCAGCATCTGGGTGAGCTCGTGGTCATTGTGCCGCGCCGCCAGCTCGAGCACCGAGACGGGGTAGAGCACCATCGGCGTGTGGCGTCCGGTCAGTGGCTCGCC
>JAITJY010000308.1 GCA_031278675.1 Bifidobacteriaceae bacterium | reverse complement strand
TCACCGAGGGCGGTCACACGTAAACCAAGGCCCGGCCCGTCCCGTTCAAACGCGGCAAAACCTATGAGGCCACCGGGATTCGGACCGTCGCCCCCGACCCCACCACACTTCTGCCCGTGGGGGGAGACCCGCCCTCAGCCCTGACTAAGACAACTCCCTCCGCGGTGACGAAAGAGAGGCGGCGGTTCTATTGCGGCGAATCCCAGAACGACCTCTATCCTAAATCTGACTCGTATTGGGCACATACTTCGGGGGTTCTGGGCCGGCCGGGCCGTTGGGGTGGCAGATAGTCGGCTGGAGCCGTTTCCCCGCGCCTGGTCAGGGGTTTCGAGCCTTTGGCCGACGGGTCCGCCCGTGTTCCCCGACTGATCCGCGACACGCCGCGCGGCGTCGCACGCCGCCCCCGCCGTAGATGCTTGAATAGACATCTACGAGGAGGGGAGGCGAGCATGGCGCTGTCCGCCAGGACCAAGGTGACGCCGCCCGCCCACGGGACGGTCACCCGCCGGGCCGGCTCACGCCGGTACGTCTACAAGGTGCTCAGGTCCTACCGCAACGACAAGGGCCAGCCCACCAACACCCGCCGCATGATCGGGCGGTTGGACGAGGACACCGGGCTGCTGGTCCCCAACGACGCCTACTGGGAGCTGTGCGGCGACCAGGCCGCGAGCCTCGAGCAGCTGCCCGCGCCGGACTCGGTCCGCTCGGTCGGGGCGGCCTACGCGGTGGGCGGGGTGTTGGAGCGGCTCGGCGCCGCCGACGCTGTGCGCGCCGCGCTCGGCGGCGAGCGGGCACGGCTCGCCCTCGCGGTGGCGTCCTACATGGCCAGACGCGGCAACGTCATGGACGGCCTGCCGGACTGGTGCGAGACCTCGACGCCCAGCGGAGGGGTCATCGAGCCGGGGCGGGCGTCGCGCCTGTTCTCCTCGATCACCCACCCCGAGAAGATGGCGTTCTTCAAACTATGGGCGTCGCGCCAACCGCCCGGCTCCCACCTCGCCTACGACGTGACCTCGTTCTCGACCCGCGCCCACGGCATCGACGACGCCGAGCGGGGAGACAACCGGGACGGCGACAAGCTCCCCCAGATCAACCTCGGCTGCTATTTGAACCAGTCGAACGCGCTGCCCGTCTTCTATGTCACCTACCCCGGCTCCATCGTCGACGTCTCCCACCTGCCGTATATGACCGCCTACAACCAGGACCTCGGCATAGGCGACGTCACCTTCATCATGGACCGGGGCTTCGCGTCCACCAAGAACCTCACCTGCCTGCGCGAACGCCACATCAAACACATCATCGGCGCCGAGACGCGCCTGAAGACCGTCCAAACCGCGATCGACCAGGTCTCAGGCTCCCTGGTGTCGATGGCGCGCCGCCTGCCCGGCGGCGTCTACGCCCAAGCCGTCGAGGGCAGGTTCCTCGGCCAGGACCAGACCCTCCACGTCTACTACGACCCGGTCCTCGCCGAGGACCGCCGCTCCGAACTCGCCCGCCGGATCGAGGCCGAAGCCGACGAGTTGGCCCAACTCGACCAACTCACCGCCCGCCAAGCCGCCCACTACCGCCGCCACTTCGAGATCCAACTAGCCGACGACGGGACTTTCGCCTACGAGCCCGACCCCGCGAAAGCCGACCAGGCCTGCCAACACGCCGGCTACTTCGCGCTGTTGACCGACTCCGTGCCCGACCCCGGCGACGCCCTGGCCGCCTACCGGCGCAGGGACGCCATCGAGAAAGCCTTCGACGACGTCAAGAACCACACCGAAATGAGGCGCCTGCGCACCCACAACGACGACACCACCAGCGGGAAACTGTTCTGCGCGTTCCTAGCCCTCATAGCGCTCAGCTTCATCCAAGACAAGATCGGCCCCCGCATGAGGAAAACCTCCACCAGCAAACGAAGCGTTCTCGCCGAACTCGACAAACTCAAAGTCGTCGAAGCCGACTCAGGCAGACGCCTCATGAACCCCGCCACCAAAACCCAACGCGAAATCCTCGAAACACTCGGCCTCAACGAATCCGGCCTCCGAGACTACGCCGCGCCCCCACCCGCCCACCCGTAGATGCACAAAACCAGTCAGACTTGGGATTTATCTCCTGGATTTCGTCGAGTGTTTCAATTTATCTCCCGCCCTCAGCATCACCGCAGGTCAGAGCACTGGGCTAGGTTGGGCTGGAGATAAATTGAAACACTCGCCACTGGAAAGGAGATAAATTGAAACACTCGACGCCGCAGACAGCGCCAGGCGCGGGCCGACTTTGCTCAAGGCCCTGGACCCCTCCCCCCGCGCCACCCAACCAACCCAAGACCACCCCACCGCCCCACGTAGACCCCCGCGGCGGCGGCACCTAGAGCCATTGAGGACTTCACCGCAGACGGCAGGAGGAGACCACGGCAGCGGTGACGACAACCCAAGCACCCCGCGACCCTTTTTCGCGATGATCCAACGGGAGCCCGATCCCGACGGCCCCGCCCAAGAGGTCTCCAAACACGACAACACGATGGCTGCCCCAGCCCCCGAATATCAGCCGTTGACTGAAGCCGACCACCCGCGCCGCTCGTTAGTTGACGTCCGCGCGGAGTGAGGACGCGCGGCGGCACCCAGCCCCACCGCCGCCGCGCGGCGTCAAAGTCGGCGTTCGGCGGTGAAATGGACCTCGGCGCCAATGCAGTGCATGATCGGCATAGGCGCCAGATCGACCCCGTGGGGCTTGCTGGAGGCCGGTTCTGGCGGTGCGCCCTGGTAGCGCAACGCGCCGCGATCTGAGCCCGGCGACCTTTCACGATCAGGCGAATCGGGCAGCAGCCCGGGATCGGCGATTGCTTTCACGCCGGTGATCTCTAGGTCGGCGGCGGCGGCGTAGGCCTCGGCCTTCTGACGCGCGTTGACGACGGCCTGTCCCCAGAGCGACTCAGCCAGACGGCGCTCCTGGCCGCGGGTCAGCTTCCAGAAGACGCCGATCTCCACGTCGTCGATTCGCCGGGCCTGTTCCACCAAGGAACTGAGCAGGTCGAAATCCCTGAACCTGAACAGGAAGGTTGTCCACTCGTCGTAGCGGGTCACTTCTTTATCTCCGGCACGATCCCAGTCCAGATGGCTGCGCGAGAAAACACTGGTGACGTTTAGCTTGAAGCCGTCCGGGTGGTCGGCTTGGAAGCTCTCTGACAGGTTCTGCACAGCCAGTTGGGCTCGCGCGGCCCGACGGTGCGTCTGGTGCCAGTCGACTCCGCTGGTCACACCGGCGCGCAGGTGCACATACCCCTTCTTTGGCCGGCGCTGCCCGGAGGCCTCCCCTGTGACCACAATTGATGTTTGCATTTGGCTCCTCTCGGCCGGTCAAGCCTACCGTTTGGCGCCGGGCCGGTTGAGGTTGTTCACATGACGGCATGAGAGGGGCTGCACTTCCGTGGCACGGCATTACAAGCACCTGAGCCTGGAGATGAGGATCCAGATCGAGAAGTACCATGACCAGGGATCGGCAAGCCGGAGCCGCTCCGTCACGAGATGGCCGGGGCCTGGTCGCGTCGCATCACCGCCGAGCACCGACTTGTCTACTTGGTTGAGGGCGACGATCTTCGCATTGTGCAGGCGCGCTTCCACTATCGGTGACCCGGGCCGCCGGGCCCGCCGGGGCCGTTCCGACGCGAGGATCGGCCGGTGTCCGATGCCGTCCGGCCGCTCCCAGCCCCGGCCCCGGGCCCGGGTCGGGGTCAGCGGGGCGCGTTCCCAGGTGGTCAGGTGGCGGATGCGCGGCGCCGGGCCCGGGTTGGGTTCAACCGAGGGCGCCTTCTTGCCTGGGCGGCTAAACGGTGGCGAAGGGGGCGGTCAGGCCGGGCGCCATTGGGTAGTGCTTGGTGTTGAGGGTGGCCAGGTCGGCTCCGTGGATCTCCGCTGTGGCGGCTATCAGGTGGTCGGCCAGGCCGGTCCCGGGGTGGCTGCGCCGGAATTGGCGCAGCGTCTGACCGGCTCGGCGGG
>JAITJY010000272.1 GCA_031278675.1 Bifidobacteriaceae bacterium | reverse complement strand
TGGCTGGCCGGCCACAGAGGCGTCGACCTGAAATCGGAGGCCAGCGACGCGGTCTACGCGCCCGGCGCGGGCCAAATCACCTTCAACGGCTGGATTGTGGACCGGCACGTTGTGGTGATCCGCCACGGAGAACTCATCTCCAGCCTGGAACCGGTCTTGAGTGGGATGGCCGTAGGCGATTCAGTCGAAGCCCACCAACTCATCGGCTCAATTGCCTCAGGCGAAGCAGGCCACTGCGATGGCGCTCTGCATTGGGGGGTGAGACTCGACGGCAACTACATTGACCCAACGCTGCTGGTAGCGCCCCGCCCCCGGGCGGTCTTGCACCGGTAAGCACGGAACCGAGCATTCGCGGGGGGAACGTGAAGAAACCGGATTGATGCGGAGGAGTCTTCGGCAGGTGTTCCAGGTGAGGGGTTACGCTTGGAGCGGCCCGGCGCCAGCCCGGCGGGTCGGCTGCTTGCTGGCCGCGCCCGCCGCGCGGCCCACCACCAACAAGCCAAGGACCATGACCGTGACCAACCCAACAGTTGACAACCAAACCCCGGACAACCCGGACAACCCGGACACACCGGACACCCCGGACACACCAGACAGTCCGGACAGCGCACTCCGGCGCAGCCCCGCCGCTACTTGGCTGGGACGAGTGTTGGCGGCGGCGCTGGTGGTGGGCGGCATCGTCTGCCTGGTCATGGTCGGGCAGCTAGGCATGCTCCCAACGTCTTGGCTGGTCATCGCGTGTATCGCGGCCGCGCTGGTGGGCGGGGCCGTGGCGCTGGGACTGTGGCTGACCAAGGCGCCGCCGGCGTGGGTGCGGTTTAGTGCGCTGGCGATCGTCGCGCTGGTCGGGATCGCCGGCGAGGCCGCCGTGGTCAAAGCAGCCGGCGATTTCAACCGGTTCTTCGAAGAGGCGGCGCCGCTGGCCCCGACAGCCGAATACGTCGTCATTGCGCTCGCGGACCACGACCCGGCGCCAGCCTCGCTCACCGGCGAGGTGATCGGCGAGTTGGCGGATTCCGTCAACCGGGAAGCGATCGAGGCGCACCTCGCCGACAAGTTCCAGACCACATTCGCCACCTGCGGCGACGCAACCGGGCTCGCAACCGAACTCACATCCGGGCGGTTCGACGCGGCCGCCCTGAACGCAGGCATCTACGCCGCCTACGAAGAGGCAGACCCCGAGTTTTACGCATCGGTGCAGGTCATCTACAGCTTCGACATAGACGATGCCGTGCCCCCACCTCCCAGCCCCACCCCAGTCGCGCAGGGTGAGCCGTTCGTGGTGTACATCTCCGGGATCGACACAGCGGGTCAAATCAGCCGCGTCTCCCGGTCAGATGTCAACATTTTGATGGTAGTCAACCCCAACACCGGCCAGATCCTGCTGGTCAACACGCCCCGCGACTATTATGTGCAACTCCATGACACCACCGGCACCAAAGACAAACTGACCCACGCCGGCATTTATGGCGTGCAAAAGTCCATCGACACCCTCCAGGACCTCTACGGCATCTCGATCGACTACTACGCCCGGGTCAATTTCTCATCAGTGATTGAGATGGTTGACCTGGTTGGCGGGATTGACCTGGTGAACCCCGAAAGTTTCAAGTCGATCCACGGCGGGGGCATGACCTTCGAGGCTGGCGAACTCCACCTCAACGGTGAACAGGCTCTGGCGTTCAGCCGCGAACGGTACGCCTTCGCGGCCGGTGACCGCACCCGCGGCAAGAACCAGCAGTTGGTTATCGCCGCACTGGTTAATAAAGCCTCCGAGCGGTCCAACCTACTGCGTTATAACGAACTCCTCACCGCCCTCGCGGACGCCGTCGAGTTCAACATCCCTCAGGAACAGATCGCCAACCTGGTCAAACAGCGCCTCGAAGATGGCCAGTCCTGGCAGGTCACCTCATACAGCGTTGATGGCACCGGCGCCTCAGAGCCGACCTATTCCATGGGCTCGCTCAGGCTCTATGTGATGATCCCCGACCAGGCCACCGTGGATGAAGCCCACCGTCTGATCGAAGCGACCCTCGCCGGGTAAGCCGGCCCTGGGTGGGTAAGCCGGCCCCGGGTTAGAGGTCCAGCAGGGGCTCAAGCCCAACTGTCAGGCCCGGACGCGCTGCAACTTCCCGGATCGCCAGCAACACGCCCGGCATGAAACTGGTCCGGTCCAGCGAATCGTGACGGATCGTCAGATATTCGCCCGGGTTGCCCAGCAACACTTCTTGATGAGCCACCAGCCCACGCAAGCGCACCGAGTGGACCGGGACGCCTTCAACTACCGCACCCCGGGCGCCCACCAGGGACTTTGCCGGATCGGTCGCATCCGGCGCGGCACCCGCCCGGGCCGCAGCGATCGCCTCAGCCGTGTGACGGGCCGTGCCCGATGGCGCATCGACCTTGCCGGGATGATGCAATTCGATAATCTCAGCCGCCTCGAAGAACCGAGCAGCTTTCGCCGCAAAACTCATCGCCAAGACCGCGCCGAGCGCAAAGTTAGGCGCCACGATCACACCAACGCCCGCCGCTGTCTCCAAATGCTCACGCACCCGGGCCAAACTGGCCGCATCCCACCCGCTGGTCCCCACCACGGCGTGGACACCCAGATCAATCAGCGCATGAACATTGGCCTCACTCGCTCCGGGCTCGGTGAAATCAACTGCGACCTGGGCCTCGGCCCCGGCCAATGATGCGACCGGATCTCCCAAGTCCAACGCGGCTACTAGGCGCAGGTCGGGGGCGGCCTGGACGGCATCGGCCACGGTGGCGCCCATCCGGCCTTGCGCACCCAATATGGCCACCGGAATCACGTTACCCATGCCGCCCAGGCTACCCGACCACCACGCCACCCGCGCGGCTAGGCCTTTTCTTCGAAGCGGTAACCCAGGCCCCGGACGGTGACCAGGCGGGCAGGGGAAGCGGGCTGCGGTTCAATGCGGGAGCGGAGGCGGCGGATGTGAACATCTAAGGTCTTGGTGTCGCCGAAGAAATCGGCGCCCCACACGCGGTCCAGCAACTGAGGGCGGGTCAACACCCTCCCGGCGTGCTCCATCAACACTTCCAGCAGCGAAAACTCCCGCAGCGGCAGGTTGACCTCCTCACCGTCAACCCACACGCGGTGCCGCTCGGGGTCCAACCGGACCCCAGCAACCTCGATCACGCGGTGGGACAACTCCGGTTCGGCCACCACCGGCACGGCCTGTTTGGAACCGGTGGTGCGCAACGCCCGATGCCGCCGCAACGCCCGCCGGCACCGCGCCAGCAACTCGAGGGTGGAATAGGGCTTGGTGACGTAATCATCGGCGCCTAACTCCAGGCCCACCACGACATCGGCCTCATCGCTCTTGGCGGTCAGCATGATCACCGGCACGTTTGATGTCAACCGGATGCGGCGGCAGACCTCGGTCCCGGGCACCACCGGGATCATCAAATCGAGCAACACCAGTTCGGGGATCTGTGCCTCGAACTCGGCTAAAGCTGCGGCGCCATCGGCCGCTGTGCGCACCTGATAGCCCTCCCGGCCCAACAGGAAAGCGAGCGCCTCGCGCTGGGTTTCGTCATCCTCAACCAGCAACAAGTCGGTCATACCCGCGGTGTCCCCCTCTAGTAGCACTCTTCCCGACCGCCTTGCGCGGTTTAGAGTGCGCGGGCCGGGGCAACCTGATGGTGAAGGTCGAACCAAGTCCGACCTCAGAGTTAACCGTAACGCGGCCGCCGTGCCCTTGCACCGTATTACGCACAATCGCGAGCCCCAGGCCCGTCCCGCCGGTACGCCTGGACCGCGCCCGGTCTGTCCTATAAAAACGCTCGAACACCCGTTCCTGATCCTGGGGTTCAATCCCAATTCCCTGATCGGTCACGGAGATCACCACCTCCGACGCATCGACGCGGGCATTGACGTCCACCCGGCTCCCCGGCGGCGAATACGCAACAGCGTTCGCAATCAGGTTGTCCACCGCCGTCACCAGCGCATCCAGCTCACCATAGACGGTGGCACCCTCAGGAGCGGCGACAGCCACCGCTATGGTCGCTTCTTCTGCCGTTGTCCGATGCCGTGCCGCCGCCTCCGCCAGCACCGCCTCCACGCTGACTTGCGTGAACCGCGACGAATCCTGATCTTGAGCTTTCGCCAGCGCCATCATGTCCTCGGTCAGGCGGGCCAACCGACGCGATTCCTGAGTCAACCGGTTCGCAAAATGGCGCACAGTCGCAGCGTCTTCTGCTCCCGCAGCCAGTGCGGAAGCGATCAGTTCGACAGCGGTGACCGGGGTGCGCAGTTCATGACCAATGTTCGCGATGAAGTCATGCCTGATCTGACGCGACCGCAAAGTAGCGGTCAGGTCTGTGACGGTCAGGAGCACGTAGCGTCCGGCCAGGCGCGTCGCGCGCACGTCGGCCTGAGCCACCGGCCCCAGATCATTGAAGGAAAGCCGCCGTGATTGGATCTCACCGGCACGCCAGGCATTGTGGGCCAGTTCTTGCAGACCCGCGTGAACCAACTTGGTGCCCTGAAAAACGGGTAGATTCTCGGCCAGCGCACTGGTGTAGACCACCCGGTGCTGCGGGGTCATGATCATCGCATAGCCGCCGAAGGCGCCGGCCAAATCCCGTGCGATCTCCGGAAGCGGCGAATCCGGCTCGTTCCACCGGTCGCCATCCGACGTGCGCCGCAATAACCAACTCAAAATCGGGGCCGCAATCAGGGCCAACGTGGCCCCCAAGGCGGCCCCCGCGATCCAAACGATGGCCTCAGGCACGGCTACACCTTAGCCCCGATCCACCGATCCTCGCCTACTGCGCCGCCCCAGCCAGGCACGCTGGACGCCCCTGGCCGGCTCAACAGGCCACCGGCCTGCCATCGTCGGACAGGAACGCCCATCGCACCCGTCTGGTGCTGCTCGCTACGGCGATCATCGGTGCATCCAGGCTTAGCCCCGATCCACCGATCCTCGCCTCCTCAGCCAAACCTGCCTTCAATGTAGTCCCTGGTGGCGGCGACCTTGGGGCTGGAGAACAAGTCCCCGGTGGGGCCGGCCTCAATCAACCGCCCCGGTTGGCCCGCCTTGGCCAGCGAGAAGAACGCTGTGACATCCGAAATCCGGTTGGCTTGAGCCATGTTGTGGGTCACCACGACCACCGTGTAATCGCGTGCGAGGTCCCGCATCAACTCTTCGATCGCCAAGGTAGAGATCGGGTCCAGAGCGGAGCAGGGTTCATCCATCAACACCACATCGGGTTGGACGGCGACAGCCCGGGCAATGCACAGCCTTTGTTGTTGCCCGCCCGAAAGCGAATCACCAGGCTTTTTCAACCGGTCTTTGACCTCTTCCCACAGGTGGGCGCGCCGGAGACACTGTTCAACCAGTTCGTCCCCGGCCGCTCCCCGGGGCTTGTTGCCCCGGATGATCAGTCCCGCCAGGACATTGTCCTTGATCGACATGGCCGGGAACGGGTTCGGTTTTTGGAACACCATGCCCACTTTGGAACGCACCGCCACCGGGTCGGTGCCGCGCGCATACAGGTCCGCGCCATCCAACTCAATCCGGCCCGTGGCCCGCGCCCCCGGAATGAACTCGTGCATCCGGTTGATCGCTCGCAGTAGCGTTGATTTGCCGCAACCCGAAGGGCCAATGAACGCGGTGACCGCCCGCCCGGGGATCTCCAAGGACACATCTGCTACCGCCAGATGCGAACCGTAAAAGCAGCTCACCTCCCTGACGGCAATGCCTCCGGGGGCCTGCGGCAACCCACTCGGAGACACCACCGAGGGTTGGACCCGCAACAATTCGGGGCCGGCTCCGCCGGGCGGAGCTGCCCCAAAAGCCGGAGCACTGGCCCCCGGAGCACTGGCCCCCGGGGCGGGGTTCGCCACCGTGTGGGACGGAACTGTGGCAGTCATCTATTTCTCCTAATCTTGGCGATTTGTGCGGGCAGCCAGCGGGCTGCCAATTGCAGCACCACAACCACGGCCATCAAAACCAGGGCCCCGGCCCAGGCGCGCTGGTCATAAGCGGCGGTGTCAAGGCCCTTCGAGGACCACTGGGTGTAGATAAACACCGGCAAAGTAGCCATCCGGCCCTCTACCAGGTTGTAATTCATGGCGTCGGTGAACCCGGCAACCAGCAGGAGGGGCGCCGTCTCGCCGATCACCCGGGCCACACCCAGCACCGCCCCAGAGGTCAGCCCAGGCAGAGCCGTCGGCAACACCACGCGACGGATCACCTTGTAGCGGGGCGAGCCCAACGCCAGGCCGGCCTCCCGCAAGTCCTGCGGCACCAACCGCAGCACCTCCTCCGAAGACCGCACCACCACCGGGATCATGATCATCGCCAGCGCCACCGCGCCCGCCAGCCCAGATCGCGTCCCCGGGCCCATGATCAGCGAAAACAGCGCATAGGCGGCGAGTCCCGCCACAATCGACGGGATCGAAACCATGATGTCGACCGCCCGCCGAGTGATTCCCGCCAGCCGACTACCCGATCCGTATTCGGTCAAGTAGATCGCGGCCGCCAAACCCAGCGGGATCGCAATCAGCGCGGTCGCACCGGTGATCGCCAGCGTCCCCACCAGGGCGTGCAGCAGTCCCCCGCCTTGGCCCACCACCCCACGCATCGAGTTGGTGAACAGTTGCAGATCGATCCGCTGGAAGCCCCGCTCAACCGACGCCCAAATGACAGACACCAACGGGACCGCCGTCGCCGCCACCGCAGCCACCACCGCCACCAGCATCGCCTTGTCCGCCACGCGCCGCCGCCAGTTCGGCCGTGAAGCCGCGAGGACGGCATCGTCCATACCACCGCCCGATGCCGCCGGGGCATCTTCCAGCACCGAAGTCAATGTGCTCATCTAGCGCGGCCTTTCTGGGCGAAGCGGCGGCCCACCACGGAGGCGACCAAGGCTATCCCGAACAGCACCAGACCCAACCCGATCAGGGCGCCGACCTGCGAACCCGTCGACTCCGGGAAGGTCGAGGCAATAAACGCGGCAATCGTGGCAGGATTCTCAGCCGAGATCACGTTGAAACTGATCAGGAACGGGGTGGCGCTGAGCACCATGGCAACAGCCATGGTTTCACCCAGGGCGCGCCCTAACCCCAGCATCCCGCCCGCCACAATGCCCGAACGGGCACCAGGCAACACCGCAGTCCGCACCATCTCCCACCGGGTCGCGCCGAGCGCCGTCGCGGCCTCCATCAGCGCCGGCGGGGTCAACGCAAAACTCTCCCGGCACATGGCCGCCATGATCGGCAGGATCATCACCCCAACCACCATTCCCGCAGTCAACACAGTGCGGCCCGTCACGGACGGCTCACCGCTGAAAAACGGGAGCCAGCCAAGTTGCGTGTGCAGCCACGCATAAATCGGGGTCATGATCGGTGCCAGCACCATCAACCCCCACAACCCGAACACCACAGACGGGACCGCCGCCAACAAATCCAGCACCGCTGCCAGAAACCGCCCAAATTTGGGCGAAGGAGCATAGACCGTGGCCGCCAGCGCCACCCCAATAGCGGGCAGGGACGCAAAGCACAACGCAATCACCGCCACCCAGAGCGAACCGAACGCTAAAGGGCCCGCCAGTTGCCAAAAACTGGTCGCATGGGCTGGCAGATCGCCTTGCTGGGCGGCCAAAGAAGGGCCGCCCCGCAGCGACAAGAACACCAACACACCGACCAGGATCGCCGCCACCCCAACTGCGGCACCCTTCATAGCGGAAGCGAACAAGCGCTCCCCGAGGGCTGGCCGCGTGGGCGGGGCAGCCATGCTGTCCCGCCCACCCAGCGCAGGCCCGAGGGCTTCAGCTACCGATGAGCTCAACGGCAGCACTCACTTTCGCAATTAGTCCAGCTTCCGCCGTGATCGGTGCGGAACCAGCATTCTGGGCGGCCGCTTGCTGCCCTGCCTCGGAGGTGACATATTCCAGGTAGGCAACTACCAGCGCGGCCTGGTTGGCGTCATCGTACTTCTGGCAGGCTGCCAGATAACTCACCAACAGCAGCGGGTAGGCGCCGGCGACCTCCGTGGTGCGGTTCAGGACATAGACCACATCGCCGTCACCCCGCCCCTCTTCCAGGGTCGATTCGGCGACCGCCTTGGCGGCGCCCCCGGCGGACGGTTCGACCCACTCGCTGCCGACCTTGATCGAAGCCCAGCTCAGCGCTTGGGCCTGGCCCGCATCGACGTAGCCGACCGTACCATTGCCGGCGATCAGGGCTTCCACCATGCCTTGGGTCTTTTCAGCACCCTCGCCGCCCTCCAGCGGCCATTCTTCGCTTTCGCCGGCTGTCCAGGCCGCCGGAGCATTCGCCGCCAGATAGTCGGTGAAGTTGCCGGTGGTGCCGGACTTGTCCGACCGGTGAACCGGGCTGATCTTGAGGTCCGGCAACGTCACATCCGGGTTGTCGGCTTTGATGGCGGGATCGTTCCAGTTGGTGATCTGGCCGGTGAAGATGTCCGCGATGGTGGCTGCTGCGAGGTTCAGTGTGTCAATCCCTTCCAGGTTGAACGCCACCACGATCGGCGAGATGTACACCGGGATTTCGATTATCCCGGAGCCCGCCGCACACGAGCCGATCGTCCCGGACGCTTCTTCGACGCTGAACGGCGCATCTGTCCCGACAAAGCCGATCCCGCCCGCGACAAACTGTTCGCGGCCCGAACCTGAGCCAACCGGGTCATAGTTGACGGTCACGTCGCTTTGGAGCCCAACGAAGCCTGCCTTCCATGCTTCTTGCGCTGCGCTTTGTGAGCTGGCGCCGGCTCCGTTGAGTTCGCCCGTGAGCTTGACCTCATTGTTTGAGGTGGCACCGGTGGCTGGTTGGTCTGACTCGTTGGTCTCGCCTTCGTTTGCGGCGCAGCCGCCGAGGGCTGCCAGTCCGATCGCGGCGCTGGCTAGCCAGGCCGCCGTCCTTGTGGGGTGTAGGAGTTTCATATGGCTTTTCCTCTTCCGTCTCATCGTCCCGTTTTCGGTCATGTCGGCTTAGACGCTAGGCGGCTAGTCCTAACTCTTGGGGCTAGAAAGGTAAACGGAAGGTGAACGGAAGGAGAACATTGGGCGATGCCGTCGCCCCCGATTGCCCACCGCCCGCCTTTGGGGGGTGGAGATTTGGCGTAAAAGCGCAGGTCAGGCGTTGCTGGAAGCTATTTTTGGGTCGGCGCGGGCCTGCCGGGGTCCTTCGGGGGCGCGGCGAACACTTTTCGGGTGTTGACGCCCGCGCTGGCCAGTACCCGGCCGGTGAACAAGGCGGTGCCGATCGCGGCGGCGTGGCCGCCGCGGATGAGTTCGGTCAGCACTGCTTCCGGCTGCCAGGTCCAGGGTGCGCCGGCGCGGGGCTCCGGCCAGGTGAAGGCTGGGGCGGTGTCCTCCAGGCGCACAAAACTCAGCGTGACCTTCGGCGCGGTGGCGCGC
>JAITJY010000222.1 GCA_031278675.1 Bifidobacteriaceae bacterium | reverse complement strand
GCTGGGTGATATGGTCTTTCGACTGGGCGCCGGGGGGGGGCGGCGTCGTGGTCGACGTGGCTTTCGTGGGCGGCCCACGGCATGTTAAGCGGGGGCGGGGGGCGGACGGAAAGGTGGGGGTGGGGGGAGCCGTCGAGGTGGGCGCGACCGGCTGGGGGCGATGCCGCATCGGCGTGATACCCGACGCCACGGGGCCGTCGCTGCAAGCGTTCGTCGCAGCGAACATTGAGCCCGGCTCCACCGTTGTGACCGACGGGCACGGAGGCTACCGGCCAGCGCTGGCCGGCTACTACCACGAGCCGTTCAGCGTCCACAAGTCCGGGCGGCCCGCGCACGAGGCGCTGCCAGCGGTTCACCGGTTGTTCGCGCTGTTCAAGAACATGCTCGCGGGCGCCTACACGGCAGGCGCGTCGGCGCAGCACATGGCCGCCTACGCTGACGAGTTCGTCTTCCGTTTCAACCGGCGCCATTCGCGCAAACGAGGGCTGCTGTTCATGCGGCTGGGCCAGCGCGCGGTGGCCGCGCAGCCGGTCAGGTACCGCGACCTGGCGCGGATCTCCAGGTCCAAGCAGGCCCGGCCGCCCGGGGTCCCAGGCCCGCGCCGCGCGCCGGGCAGCCTCGCCGCCGAGCCAGCCAACCGCCCATGGCTGGCCGCGCCTCCGGGGCCGAGCCGGTAGGAGCCTCCGTCGCCGGTCACTTCACCGACCCGCCCGGCCCCATGCGATCAAGCCGCCGTCGGCCGACACGGCGCAAGATGTCTAAGAGCAGGCCAGAGCACGCGCTGGTAGCTCAGCAACATGACCTCTCCCACGCTCCCGCGTGGTGACCTAAATGGATACCCCTTTAATTGAAACCGGGAACTGGTCAACGATCTCTGACGCGGAACCTTCCGAAGCGGCGAGCGGGAAAGTCCACGGCTGCGCTTGTTGACTATCAGAGATTGCGGAGGATCGCGCGGTCCAGCGTCACAACGGCTGGCCCCGGCGAATTGCAGCGAAGCGCGCGCCGTCGGGGGGGCTTGAAGCGCTACTCGACAACGCGCCGCGCCGATGGACAATGGGGCTGGTGTTTGAAGTCGAGGGAGGTGACGGCCTCAATGAGTACAGTTCGGTGTCCTTCGACTTCGCGTCAGCTGACGGCGCTGCGGCTGTCGCGGGTGTCTTGGCCCGCCGCGTTCCCAACGTCTTCCGTGTCGCCGCATCGTTGGGGCAGGACTCTCTGGACGCGGAAGCCACTGGCCAGCGGTCGCTGGGGCGCGACGAACGCCAGATAATGCAACCCCTGGCGCGCGTCGATTTCAATGGAGCCGCGACCGCCCTGGCGGCGCTGTGCGAACTCGATTGGAACGACGATCACGCTGCTTTCAGTTTGGCTTTACGTCAATAGCCGTGGCGGCCTGGCCGATTGGGGCCTTTCGGATCGGGTACCCGCTGCGTGGCCTGCGCGGGCAAAGCGGGGCGGGGGCGACGGCATCGTCCAACGGCACCAAGAACAACCGGCAGCCGCTATCTGGCGCCGAAAGTCAAGCGGGCGAAACGCGAGGCGGCTTTCCCCGTTATTGCGAAAAGAAACTCAACTGGGAGGATTGTCAAAGCCGCTGCTGCGGTGGGGCGACCAAGCAACTCGTGCGGCGCGAACGGGCAAGCGCACAATCCGCGCGCATCCGTGCGCCCACGCCCAATCCACGCATATACGTGCGCCCACGCACAATCCGCGCCCCCGAACCCGTCGGCGACGGGCTAACACGTGCTCCTTCCGAAGTAGGAGCCACCGGGGTGCGATAGGCAATAACCTTTAGGGGCGGGTCCGGTTGTCTCGGAT
The DNA here is from genome assembly GCA_031278675.1 of Bifidobacteriaceae bacterium. GTDB lineage: Bacteria > Actinomycetota > Actinomycetes > Actinomycetales > WQXJ01 > JAIRTF01. Next base: position 3,345 of record JAITJY010000222.1, on the reverse strand, counting down.
TTAAGGGCGGCAAACCCTTGCCCCTGGTTGACCCGAAGTGTGAAGGAATTAGCCAAGGAGGAATGACGTGACTAAGAAGGGTTGGATCGCCACTGGAGTGACCGCCGCAGTGTTGGTGGCGGCGGCCGGAGGCGCAGTCTGGTGGGGCGTCGCCAGTTCCAAAGACCAGACCGAGGCCGAAACCAAGATCCGCACCGCCGTGGTCGAGCGGACCTCTCTGGCAGCCGGCCTCGAGATCCGCGGTTCGCTGGCTTACGGGGACGCGGTTGATCTGGCCGGAGCGACGGGGATCGTCACCAAGGTGCCGGAGGCCGGCAGCGTCCACAAGGTCGGCGAGCCGCTCCTCGAAATCGAGGGCTACCCGGTGTTCCTGCTGCACGGCACCATCCCGCTGTGGCGGGACTTGACCGCCGGGACCTCCGGGATTGATGTCGATACGCTGCGCGCCGCCTTGACGGAGTTGGGTTACGACGCCGGCAACACCGCACCAGCCACGCCGTACGATGCCGCCCTAGCCGCCGCCGTCGATCGGTTGTACGCGGACGGTGGCTACCCAGCGCCATCCACCAGGCCCGATGCCGTCAAGGCCAGTTCGGAAGCGAGCGCCGACTTGACGGCCGCGCGGGAGGGCTTGGCGGCCGCGCAAGCGGCGCTGACCACAGCGCGTCAAGGCCCGCCGAGCAAGGATCTGACCGATGCGCGCAACGCGATCGCAGCGGCGGAGCGGGCGCTGGCTGCTGCCCGGGCCTGCACGGCCGAAGAACGTAAAGAGAGTGGAGCGGGTGGCCCATGCGATGTGGAGGCCGCCGCTGAAGCCGTCGATTCGGCCCGGGCCGGTCTAGCGGATCTGACGAAACCCGCAGACACGACGGCGGAAGCCGCAGCTGTGACCGCCGCTCAGGCTGCTCTCACCACTGCCCAGGCCGGCGCCGACGCGGCCGCCCTGTCCAGTGTGGGACCCAAGGACTTGTTGCTGATTCCCACCGTCGAGATGCGGGTTGACCAGGTCAAGGCGAGGGTTGGCCAGAGTGCGGAGGGCTCGATTGTGACGTGGACATCCACCACGATCTTCGCCAACGCCGACCTGACTGACGCCCAGAAGAAGCTGGTGGTAACTGGAGCAGAAGTTGAGGTTAAACTGCCGGATGGCACGGTGCTGGCCGGTGTGGTGGGCGATGTCGCGGCATCGCGCGAGAACCCTGACACCTGGGAGATCATCCCGGCGCGGGCCCGGATTGACATTGAAGACCAGGCCACCCTCCAAGAAGCGGGGATCAGCGGCGTGACGTTGACGATGATCCAGGACGAGGCCGCCGACACGCTGGTGGTGCCGGTCACCGCGCTGTTGGCGCTGTCCGAGGGTGGCTATGCCGTCGAGTTGGTGAGCGGCGCACTGGTTGGGGTTGAGGTGGGCCTGATCCAAGACACTCGTGTCCAGATCATTCCGACCACCGGTGTCTTGGAGGAAGGCGACGAGGTGGTGATCGCGTGACGGCCGCGACCGAGATACTTGCGCCAATCCGGCCGGACCCGCTGTTGTCTTTGCGGGGTGTCTCGAAGATCTACCCGACCAAGCCGCCCTTGGCGGCGCTGCGGGGGGTTGATCTGGACATTGCGCGGGGTGAATTTGTTGCGGTGGTTGGTCCTTCGGGTTCTGGTAAGACAACCTTGTTGTCGCTGATGGGTCTGTTGGACACGCCCACTGAGGGCGAGATCTGGATTAATGGGGTCAATGCGGCCGCGCTCAGTGAGGCCGGGCGGTCGCGTGCCCGCAGTGACCAGATCGGGTTCGTGTTCCAGCAGTTCTATTTGTTGCCGGCGTTGACCGCCCGCGACAACGTCGCCAGCGGCATGCTCTATCAGGGGATTCCTGCATCTCAGCGCCGTTCCAAGGCGGACTTTGCTCTGGAGCGGGTGGGTTTGGCGGCGCGCGCCAGCCACCGGCCCGGGGAGTTGTCCGGGGGTGAACAACAGCGGGTGGCGATTGCCCGCGCCATTGCCGGCGACCCGGCGATTGTTTTTGCGGACGAGCCCACCGGCGCGTTGGACCAGGCGTCGGGGCGGATGGTGCTTGATTGCCTCAAGTCGGCGCACGATGCCGGCGCGACAGTAGTGGTGATTACCCACGACATCAATTTGGCGGGGTTGTTCGAGCGGCAGATTCACGTGCTGGATGGTGAGGTGACCGAATGAGTGGCGGGGAAGGCGGGCGCCGCCGGGCCTGGGGGCGGACGGGCGGGCGGCGGTCGGCGGCAGGTCCGGGTCCGGGTCGGGGTCTAGGGCCGGGCCGCAAGCGGCACATGCCGATCAAGGATGTGGTGGCGACTGCGGTGCTTGGGCCGCGGACCAGAATGGTGCGGACGGCGCTGTCGGCTTTGGGGATTGCGATCGGGATTGCGGCGTTGGTCGCGTTGCAGGGTATTCCGGCTTCGGCGCAGGCGGAAGCCCAGGCTGAGTTGGACAGGAAGGGCGCGAACTTGATCGTGGTCTATCCGGGGTCTGACTCTTGGGATATGAACTCGCAGCCGACTCCGTTGCCGGAGACGGCGGCCGCGATGATCTCGCGGATCGCTCCGGTGGAGGGCGTTGTGACGCGGCGTGATATCGCCGATGCTGGCGTCTACCGGTCGAACTTGATTCCCGAGGGACAGTCTGGGGCGATTTCTGCGACGCTGGTTGATGGTGATTTCCTGGGCACATTAAAGGTCAAGATGGCTGAGGGGCGCTGGTTTGATGAGGCCAGCCGGGCTTTGCCGACTGTGGTGCTGGATGAGAGCGCGGCGCGGCGTCTGCGGGCGGGTGTGGGTCAGCGGATCTGGGTCGATGGCCGCTGGTGGGCGGTGGTCGGCGTGCTGGAAGAACTCGAATTGGCTGACGAGATGACTTCGACCGCCTTCTTGGCGCCAGGTTTTGCGGGTGAACTCTACCCGGATCTGGAGATCACCTCGATCTATGTGTCGGCTGCGCCCGGGAAGACTGCGGCGGTTCATCGCGTGATTCCTCAAACAGCGAATCCGGCCGACCCGCAAGGTGTCCAGGTCACGAGGCTCTCGGACCTGTATTCCGCTGGTGAAATGCTGGACCGGATGTTCCAGAACCTGTCGCTGGGCTTAGGGGCGCTGGCGTTGTTGATCGGCGGCATTGGGATTGCGAACACCATGGTGGTGGCGGTGATGGAGCGACGCGGCGAGGTTGGTTTGCGGCGCGCCATGGGCGCCCGGTCGGGGCAGATTGCCCTCCAGTTTGTGCTGGAGGCGGCCTTGATCGGTTTTGTGGGCGGGGTCTTTGGGGTCGCCATCGGCGCTTATGCCACCTTTATGTACACGGCGGTGGGCGCCACCGCCT
>JAITJY010000194.1 GCA_031278675.1 Bifidobacteriaceae bacterium | reverse complement strand
TCTGGGTGGAGGCTCTCCTCAAGCCTGCGCACAACCAGCGCGCGCTCATCAAGGTCATCCAGGGACAAGATCGTCGCAACCGCGGCCTCCACGTCCAAACCCACAGGCGAAGTCTACGATGCCGCGGGCGCCGGGTGGGAGCGACGCCAGCTGCGGCCGCTGTCCGCGGAGTCAACCTCCGAGCGCGCCGAGCAGCCTTGCGTGCTTAGCTGCTACGCCGCGGGGAATTGGCGCCGGTGGCCTCAAGGGGCTTCGAGGCTTGGCCACCCGTACAGGTACGTCGCTAGCGATGTGGCGCAAAGCAGGGCTTGCGCTGTGTTCGGCCGGTTGAACTGTCGAGCCGACATCCTGTGAGCGGAAGCGTGGCGGGAGAACCTGAGCGGCATCTTGTCTCCCTTCTTCGGAAGGTACCGAACGTATGCGGCAAGCACCGGCTGTAGCGCAAGCCAGTCAGCCACGCAGTGTTCCTTGTCGATTCGATCTGCCAGGTCCTGCTGGGTCTCGCCCTCATTGTGAGACCGAACAACAGTCTCCAGCGCGGACTCAAGGCCATTCACCAAGCTTTCGGTGATGTTCGCTAGCAGCGCTTGGGCGGCCGCATGATGGCCCCCACGGATCGCGCCGATCGCCGCGCAAAGAAAGGACGCGACCGCGCGCTGATCGCCCTCCAGGTGAGGCGCGGTCATCGCTTCGCAATCGTCAGCAAGGTCGCCGAGCCGCCGCGACAGCCAACGACGGCGATTGGCCCCGGAGCTTATTGAGGCTAGGGAATCAATCAGCTTGGGGCCTGGGACACCAAACAATGCGGTGCCCTCGACCAGGAGCACCTGAGACAGCCACTCCAGGTCGGTGGATCGGCGGGCCGCTCGGAGATTGGCCGGGTATCCGCGCACCCGAAGCTTGTCAACCCAGTCGCCGGCCGCGACCTTTCCCCACCTTGCCAGCACCCTGGCCAAGTCGGCCCGAAAGCTTCCTATGCGGTCGCCGATTGTAGCCATGACGTCGGCGTGTGATTCGTCCCACAGCCTGATGGCGGGGGCGAAACCGGACAAGTCGACGGGACAGGCCAGTTGAGCAATCGGCGCTCTCTGTGCCGCAAGGATTTGGTCCGATAAGCGCTCAGCGATAGCGGTGACGCCCGGAAGACTGATAGACCGGGCCAACCGCGCCATAGCCTCCTTTTGCTGTTTGAAGAACTCTTCCGGTATCGGGTCAACGGTAGGGAAGACTGTCAATCCGCTGATGGAAGCAGCCAGGGAATCAGCCACGGACTTCTGCCGGGCTATCACCGCATCCGAATATGCGGAACGCCATGCAGTCAATGCATCTAGGGTCGCGTTGGGCAGATCTGGGAGAGCGATCACAGGGAGCGGCGGTCTCAGGTCATTGGCGGGTCTGCGGCTTCCCGCGTCTGCCGAGCCGAGGGCAGTGTTCTCTTCGCCGTCCACGGGCGCCTCATTCGACCCGTGGAGGGACGATGGCGTGGAGATGCTGGATTCCTCCTTGGTTGACGGCGTCCAATGCGAGGTCTGCCACCTGCTGGTGCATTTGGGAAGGATCGCCGCCCACCGTCCACTGGCGCTGAATCCGGCCATACCGGGCCACCGGGTCGTTTTCGGTTGGGAGTCCCGAAGGATCTGGACGGTCAAGGGCTATGTGTTGGTCCCCCTGCCACTCGATACCGACCAAGACGTCGCAGTCCCGGGGACCGTAAGCGGCGTTGTTGGCCTGCGCCAAGTAGCCGAGCGCGACAACGAATCCCTCAACGCGCGGCGCGCTCACGCGCCAACCATCGGCGAACTCGCCTGTCGTGAGCCTCGTGCCGCCTACGGCGGCGGCATACCAAACGGTGCCGTCGTCGTGCAGCGACGCTTCGGCCCGCGCCCAAGCCATGCTCGGCCTCTCGTCCCAAGTTGAAACGCGCCATGATCGCAAGCCGCTTCGCCAACACCCCTGGCTGGCCAGGTCGTCGAGCCGGACATGAGCACCATTCCAATTGGCCCGGTCTCCCTTGGCTCCATTGCTGAGATCATTGGCCAACGCCACCAGGCCCAAGACCGCTTGCCGGTCGCGCCGAAGGGGCGCCAAGGCTGGTTCTCGGGGGCACACCACTCCCACCATCCAGGCCACCTTGTCAATTGGCCGCCCGGCGGCTGCGTCATCGTAGAGGGAGTTGATCGCAGCGGCGGCATCTGCGCGCTGCCCGAACCGCGCACGGTACAACTGCTCGATCTGGCGTTCACTCATGTAGCTCGTGAATGCGCCGTTTCGGAACGGGGCCGCGAAGTGGAAATCGCTGTCCTTCCGTCGGTAGATCAGGTGCGGAACATCCAAGCTCCCCGGCACCGTGACCGCCAGCGCCCGCGAGCCGGGCTCACCAATCAAATAGAAGCCGAGGTTCAGCACAGGAGGAGCGATCGCCGAGGCGGCGAGCCCTCGAAGCGAGTTCTCGAACGTCTCGGGGAAGTCACCAATATCGCACCGCTGGTCAGCGCGCCCCCCGCCCCCGTCGGCTTTGGTCTCGGCTACGCCATAGACCAGCAGGCCGCCGCCGGAGTTGGCCATGGCTGCGATGTCTTTGACAAATTTCGCGTCTTCCACCTCTTGCTCGGGACCGGGGAGCTTGCGTCTGGGGAGTTCTTGCTTCCATTCGAGGTCAGCCTGCTCGGGGGCATGCTGCGCCACGGCCTCGTTCAACAGTTCGTCGGTCAACGGGCCAGCCGCCTTGTTGAGGGCACGGTGAAGAGCTGTATACATGCCGTCAGATCTTCTCCGCGGTGGTTGCGCCGGTGGGGGTGAAGTTGAGGGGCGGGAGCGCGTTGACGGTTTCAACCGTCCGGGCTGAGACGGTGACGATTCGGGTCAGCAGGTCCAGGATGTAGCGGGGGTTGGCGTGCTCTTGGGCCCAAGCGTTGGGGTCGTTCACTATGCCGGAGGCCTTGTCGG
>JAITJY010000148.1 GCA_031278675.1 Bifidobacteriaceae bacterium | reverse complement strand
ACGTCGGAGCGAAGCGCACAGAGTTTGTGGGGTGCCTTTACGAGCGTGGTGAACAACCACGCCCCGACCGCGCCCACGCCGGGCAGCGGCACGCTGACCAGCGGAAACGCGGATAGTTCACTTTCGCGTTAGCCTCCCAGCCCGGTGCCCAGGCGCCGCGATGACCAGTTGCTGGGTGGCGCTGCTGCCGCCCGCGTTCCCAGTTGGTGGGTAGCGCCGATGCCGTCCGCCCCTAAGCCTCGATCCACCGATCCTCGCCTACTGCGCCGCTCGCTAGCTAGGCACGCTGGACGGCCTGACCAGCCGGGCAGGCCACCGGGTAGCCATCGCCGGCCAGGAACGCCCATCGCACCCGTCTGGTGCTTCCCTGCGGCGATCGTCGGTGGATCCAGGCTCAGCCCCCCGATCCCCGCCTATTGCGCGGCCCGAGCCGGGCACGCTGGACGCCCCCGACCAGATCAGCGGGCCACCGGCCTGGCCGGCGAAGCCAGCGGCGGACTCGGTAGCCCGTAGGATAGGACCAACATGCAAAAACAAGATGCCGAGATGCCTCACATCCCCGACCGCCCCAGGGTGGGCGATGACGAGTCGGGGCACCCGGAAGAACAGGGCGAGGTCCAGGCTCGCGCCCAGTCGAATGACCGGGATCGGGCCGTTGACGGTGGCCGGGATTGGCGCAATGAACCGGATCGGGAAAGTAGCCAGGATCGAGTGAGCGGCCGGGGCCGCTCGGATGACCGGGATCGAGGCGGTGTCAGGGGCAGCGCGGGCGACCGGGATCGGGATTGGCGCAATGAACCGGGTCGGGAGAGTGGCCGGGATCGAGGCGGAGGCCGGGGCAGCGGGGGCGACCGGGGTCGGGGCGGTGGCCGGGATCGGGCCGGTGAACGTGGCCGGGATTGGCGCAACGAATCGGGTCGGGAAAGTGGCCGGGATCGGGTCAGCGACCCGGGTCGGCCCAGATCGCAGGGAGGGACACCCCGGGGTGGCCAACGTTCGGAGTTGCAGGAAGCGAACAGGCGGCGCGAAGCGCAGCGGATGCGCCCCAAGAACAAATTGGATGCCTCCGAGATTCCGGTTGTGCCGGAGCACGTCACCTCAGCGGCACTGCCAGCCTGGATCAGGGCGCAGTTGCGGGCTCTAGGTGACCAGAACGGCGAGTTTGTGGCACGGCATCTGGCAATGGTCTTCGAATACTTAGAAGACGTGCCGGAATTGGCCTACAAACATGCGCGGGCGGCGGCAGACCGGGCCGGGCGCGTCTCCGTGGTGCGCGAATATGCGGGTCTGGCCAGCTATTATGCCGGGCGCTACGCCGAAGCTGTGCGAGAACTGCGCACCTATCAGCGGATCAGCGGCGAAAGGCACCACTCGGCGTTGCTGGCTGACGCGCTGCGCGGCATCGGGAAACCGGACGAGGCGCTGGAACTGGTCGCTGCTGCGGCCGGAGGCGAACTGGACCCCGATGAGGTCCTCGAGTTGGGCATTGTCGCGGCGGGGGCGCGTGCTGACCTGGGCGATTATGCTGCTGCGCTGGTTGAGTTGGACCGTCTGCGCCGACGGCTGGTGGCCGCCGAGATGCCACCAAGCGGCGCGCGGCAGGGTGTGGCGGCGGGGCGCACGGCTGCGGGTTCGGCTGCGGGTTCGGCTGCGACGGGACGCACCGCGCAGGGCCAGGCGGCGGGACAGTCGCAGTTGGCTCAGGCTCTGGTTAGCCCCGGAGGCCTGGAGCGGATTGAATCTGCCCGGGCGAGGATTGAAGCGCTGCGTGACGGCGCGCCGCCGGAGAGCCAAGAATTCGAGGAAGACGAATGAGTGTGGCCGGCCTGATCGATGTGCCGGAGGCGCTGCGCACCTATTTCGATGTGGCCCTAACCGATTTGGACGGGGTTTTATTCCGCGGCAATGAGCCGGTGAAATATGCTGCCGATCAGGTCGCAGCGGCCCGCAAAGCGGGCATGAAATTCGTCTTCGTGACGAATAACGCGGCCAGACCGCCCCGGATGGCTGCGGCCAAACTTGGTTCGGTGCGTATCCCGGCGGAACGCGAAGACGTAGTGACCTCGGCGCAGGCGGGAGTGGCGCTGATGGCGGAACATATTCCCGCCGGATCCAGGGTTATGGTGGTCGGCGGCAATGGGCTCAGCGAAGCGGTTACGGCCGCAGGTTTTAAGTTAGCCACCGCTGCAATTGAACGCCCTGCGGCAGTGATTCAAGGATGGAACCCGACAATGCAATGGCGCGATCTTGAAGAGGCCGCTTACGCAATTGAGGCGGGGGCCGCCTATTTCGCGACTAATTTAGACAAGAATATCCCGACGGAGTTTGGCCTGGCGCCTGGAAATGGCGCAATGGTTCAAGTGTTGGTAGTTACCACGGGCGTGGTGCCCCAAGCATCGGGTAAACCACATGCCTTGATTTTCCATCTGGCGGCGGAGCGGGCTCAGGCGCGGCGGCCAATTGTGATTGGTGACCGGTTGGATACCGATATTGGCGGTGCCCGGAACGCCGGTTATCCGGGTTTGTTGGTTTTGACCGGAGTAAACTCTGCCGCAGACGTATTAGCGGCCCCGCCGGGCGAGCGTCCCGCCTTGATTGCCCGTGACTTGCGCTGTCTAGGTGAGCCGCACCGCGCGCCGCGGCGCGAAGGCCGCTACTGGGTGGTCGGCAGTTCCCGCGCCTGGATGGACGGCAACCGCTTGGTGGTCGAGGACGCTTTGTCCCCTGCGGGCGCCCCGTCCAACGAAGCGATTCGCGTAGGCGCCGCTGCGGTATGGGCTGCCGCCGACGATGGCGTGCTCTTGGACCGCTCATCCATCCCGCCCGGGTTCTCGAAAGGCTTTTGACCGCTTTGGTCGGTGCGGTCCGCCGGCCACCCGGCCGCAGCCGTCAAGGGATTTGGCCTCGATCCACCGATCCTCGCCTACTGCGCCGCTCGCCAGCTGGGCACGCTGGACGCCCCTGACAGGCCGGGCAGGGACGCCCATCGCACCCGTCTGGTGCTTCCCTCCGGCGGTCATCGGTGGATCCAGGCCTAGCAATCCGGTGAATGAACCGGACTGCTAGGCCAAACCTGCGCTTGTCTGCCGCGTTTCCGCTGGTGAGAGCTTCGCTCTCCCCTGCGCGGGCACGGTCGGACGGTGTTGTTCAACACCGTCCTTGGCGTTGGGTGTGGCAGTCCAAGTCTTGACTCCATTGCGTTGTGGGCTCGGTGCTTGGGAGCGGTCGGTTGTTGTGGTTTGGGTGGTGATTTTGTGTGGTTGGTGTGGTGGTTGTTCGCTGGTGGCGTAGTTGGCGGGGTTGAGGGCCAATTGAGTTGACTTGGATTGCGGGCTGAGTGAAGCTTCTGGGTTGCTAGTTGTCACGCGTTTGAAGGAGGAATCATGTTGGAACCAAGCCGCCCCGAGTTCTTGTATGGTCCCGTCGACGGTTTAGTCGGTGGGTACCGTTGGCGGGCTGTAGACGGCCCTTGCTGGGCCGTGGAGAATGAGGGCCGAGCTTTCGAAGCTGATGGCCGGGAAATGGAGAGCCATGGCCAGCCGAGGGCCGGTCATGGCCAGCCCGTGGAGGGTCATGGCCGGGAAATGAATGGTGTCGGCCAGGCTGTTGCGGACGATCGGCAGGCGATAGATCGCGCTGCCCCGGCCGTCGCCAGTGATCGGCAGGCGATGGGTAACGGCGGCCATGCCGCCAGCCGTGATCGCCGCGCGATGAATAGTGGAGATGGGGTGGTGGAGCGGTCGGAGCGCGCGCTGGAGCGGGCTCAACGCATCGCGCGGGCTAAGCGAGAAGCGGCGAGCCGGGATTCGGTGTCGGCCAAGCGGAAACGGGTCTTGGAGAACCGGCGCCGGGCTTTGGAACGGCGGGCGCGTCTCGCCGCGACGGTGATTTTGGATGCCACTCGTGGGGTGTGTCCGAAGGAATCATTCAAGACGTATTTGTCGGATCGGGCTTTTCAGCGTTTGGTTGCCCGGGCGAGTGTGCACCGTCGGCATTTGCCGTCCCCGGACTATCAGCTGAAGTGCTTCTTGTCGATCGTGAGCGCGGATGCGGTCGAAGCCAGCGTGGTGGCGGTGGCACCGAATATGACGCGTGCCGTGGCGTTGCGTCTCGAACGTGAACACCGGGCCTGGAAGGTCGTCGAGTTCAGCACCGTCTAACCGGCCTCCCGGCAGCGGGCCTACGCCTCCGCACCGGTGCTGGGAGGCGGGGCGAAGCATCGTTTTACTGCGACGATGCCGACGCGACAGACAGCCCGCTGCCCGCGTTCCGTAAGACTTGGGTAGGCGAATTGGACGGCATCGTGCTAAGCCTGGTTGCACCGATGATCGCCGGAGGGAAGCACCAGACGGGTGCGATGGGCGTTCCTGGCCGGTGATGGCTACCCGGTGGCCTGCTCGGCTGGTCAGGGCGTCCAGCGTGCTTAGCCGGCGAGCGGCGCAGTAGGCGAGGATCGGTGGATCGAGGCTAAGGCCGGGCAGGTGGCGAAGGTGTAAAATCTGTTCCCGCATCCATCACAACCAAAACCCCGGGGGTGGTGGAAAACCTTTTGGCTACGCCCTGGCGGCGGACTGGCAGGAGCGAGAGTTGTTCGTTGGGCAGGATTTCATCAGCACCGGCCTGAGTTCGGTCGGCGGGTCGGCAGCGGGGGTGCCTTCAGCGGGGCTGACTGCGGCCCGGTCGGCCGCAGCCCGGCTGAGTGCGGGCTGGCGGCGGGCGGCGTGGCTGAGTGCGGCCCGGTCGGTCGCGGCCCGGCTGACCGCAGCGGGACGCTGAGGCGGACCCGCCCATGGCGTCCAGCGACCAAGCCGCCAACCAGCGGGCCGGGCGGGAGCGCCGCGCCCGCATGATTGACCTGATCAGGCAGCGCACCAGCATCAGCGTGGCGGATCTGGCCACCGCCTTCAACGTGTCCGGCGAGACCATCCGCCGCGACCTGCGTCGCTTGGAGGAGCGCAAACTGGTCGCGCGCAGCTACGGCGTGGTCCACGCGGTGGCCAGTGGCGTGGTCGAGACCGGCCTCGATTCCCGCCAGAACAGCAGTGTTGAAGAGAAGCGCCGCATCGCGGCGGAGGCGCCGCGCCACCTGGAGGACGCCCGGACCATTTTCATCGACGAGGGCTACATGCCGTCCCTGATCGCGGAGGCGCTGCCCGCCATCGGGCTGACTGTACTGACCACATCGTTGCCGGTGGCCAACGCGATCCTGCGGCGCCGCGCGGGCGAAGTGATCATGGTCGGCGGGCGCATCCGCCCGTCAACGCAGGGCGTGGTGGACCGCTGGGCCACGGACATGCTCCACACGCTCCAGCCGGATCTGGCCTTTGTCGGCGCCAACGGCATCACCGAGGACGGCTGGCTGACCACCCCGGACCCGCTGGTGGCGGCGGTCAAAGAGGCGGCCTGCCAGGCGGCGCGGCGGCGGATTTTTGTGGGCGCTCATTACAAGTTCGGGGTGTCCACTTTTGTCCGGTTTGCCGCCCTGGCGGACTTTGAGGCAGTCATCACGGGCCGCGAATTGCCCCGCGCGAAGGCGGCCGTGTTCGGTGCGCTCGGCCCCAGAGTGTTCCGCGTCTAGCGCCACCAGACCCACTAGGTAGCCCAAACCCTTGCACCCGAGCCGCGTTTCGCCTACTCGGGGTTCCCGCAAGATCTCGGAGCGAAGCGGAGAGTGTTTGTGGGGTGTGGCTCTTCGGGGTCCTCGCAAAATCTCGGAGTGGGGCGGAGAGAGTTTGTGGGGTGTGGCTCTTCGGGGTGCCTGCAAAATCTCGGAGTGGGGCGGAGACTGTTTGTGGGGTGTGGCTCTTCGGGGTGCCTGCAAAATCTCGGAGCGAAGCGGAGAGTGTTTGTGGGGTGGCTCTGGTTGTCACCGCCCCACAGATGCCACATACAGTGGTCATGTTCAGGTGACCAATTCCACAACTATATTGTGTAAAATTGGGCGCTACCTGGGCTTTTGCCCGGTCAATTGGTCGCGAACCGAACGTTGAATCTTCCTCGAATCCACTAACGCGGCCGCCGCGCGCCCGCCCAGACTGGTAGCCAACGACGAAGTTCGGCAAGGAGGCCACCAACATGAGGCAAGCAACGCAAACGGCGCCAGCGGCAGCCGGCCAGCGGACCCAGGTACGCACCCTTCTATCCCCCCAGCACGATGCCGTCCCCCCAGCCCCAGCCCCGCGTCCCCCGGCGCGCCCGGCCGGTTCGCCCGCCTTGCGGAGGCGGTGGCCCGCGCCGCTGCGCAGCGCCACCCGCGCGCCGGTCGGCAGCGGGTTGGCTGCGGGAGCACTGGGCGCCAGCGCGCCGACCGCGAGCGTGCCGCAGGGCGCCAGCGCACGGGTGGCGAGTGTGTCGCCGGTCGGTAGCGGGTTGGCTGCGGGAGCACCGGGCACCAGCGCACGGGTCGCGAGTGTGTCGCCGGGCACCAGGTCACGGGTCGCGAGCGAGCCGCCGGCCGGCTCGGACAATGTCTACACCAGCGGGCTGTTGGGCAAGGTCCGCTTCCCTAAAGGGGTCGCGGCCAGCCTGCTCGGCGTCACGTTGTTCCTGATCGGCGACGGGCTCGAAAGTGTCTGGATCACCGACTTCGCTCACACCGAACTCGGCTACGAACTGGGCGTGTCCGCGCTGCTGCTGACGTTCTACGGCGTGGTGGTCGCGATCGGATCGTTCTTGTCGATGGCGCTGGCGGACGCCATCGGGCCACGGCGGATCATGCTGGTGGGGCTAGTGAGCTTTGCTGTGTTCGATATTTTGTTCATCACCGTGGGTATCCCGTCGGGGAACTTCGCGCTGCTGGTGGCGGTGTATTCGTGCCGGGGGCTGGGCTACCCGTTCTTTGCGATGGGGTTCTTCGCTTGGCTGATGAAGAAATCGAAGCCCGCTGAGCATGGGCCGGTCAGCGGCTGGTTCTTCTTCGCCTACTCGCTGGGTCTGCAAATCCTCGGCTCGTACGCGGCCAGTTTCCTGCTGCCCCGGGTGGGCGAGATCGGTGCACTGTGGGCAGGACTGGGGCTGGCGATGGCGGGCGGGGGGATTGGGCTTGGGTTTATGCGCGGCCCGGGCGTGGTGCTGAGCGCCAGCGAACGGCGGCCGATGGGCTTGGCCGTGGTGCGGAGCTTGTCGATCATCTACCGGGTGCCGAAGATCGCGGTCTGCTCGGTGATCGGTGCTATCAACCTGATCGGGCCGCTGGCGCTGTCCGCCTTCTATGTCACCTACCTGACCGACGAGATTGGCTTGGCCGAATCCAGCGCCGTCTTGGTGTTCACCATTGTCGGGATTTTCGCGGTGATTGGGAACGTGGTGTGGGGCAATATCGGTAACGCGCTGGGCTGGACCAATGTGGTCCGGTTCGGCGCCGGTCCGCTGTGCGCCACCGCCGTGATCTTCTTCTACTACGCGCCCAAGCTGGTTGGGCCCAACTTCGCGGTGATCGCCTGCGGCGGAGTGTTGCTCGGCTTCGGCATCAGCGCTTTCATCCCGCTGAACGCGCTGTTCCTGGCCCACTCGCGGGGCGAGACCGGCTCCGCCCTGGCGGCCTCCGGCTTGGCCCGAGGCCTGGCTTCCTTCCTCGGTCCGGCCCTGACCGCCGCGATCCTGAGCGCCGGTGGCTACACCGGTGTGGTCTGGACCGTCGCCGGGCTCTACCTGTCCATCTTGGTCCTAGGCCGGTTCATCCGGCTGCCCGGCAACGCCAAAATCACCGAAGCCCCCGCCGAGCCAGCGGATGCTGCCGATGCCGCCGCGACCGCCAAGTCCGCCGAGCCCGCCTCCGCCTCCAAGGCCGATGCCGTGGGGCGGGCCCCGCGTCCCCTCCGCCCGGGTTCCGCCCGCAGGGCGCCCGCACGCAGCCTGCCTGGCGGGCGTCCGCCCGGACGCACACGTCCAACACAATGCCGCCACGCATTCGCCACAAGTTCTACACAAACCCAACACGCATCCAGCGCAAGCCAGACCAAGGAGACATCATGACCATCCAACTGAACCAAGCCAACATCCACCTCTTGCCGGCGGCACTGCCCGCCCCCACCTACGAGCGGACGGCAGTCCAAGCCGGGATTGTTCACTTCGGAGTGGGCGGATTCCACCGCGCTCACCAGGCCTTTTACCTTGACCAGCTAATGGAACAGGGTCTGGCCATGGACTTCGGGATTGTGGGCGTGGGACTGTTGCCCGGCGACAAGGCACTCGGCCGGGCACTCAAAGCCCAGGACTGCCTCTACACGTTGGTCTCCAAAGATGAACAGGGCGGTCAAGCCGCCAAGGTCATCGGCTCGATCATCGACTATCTGTGCGGTCCCGACTCGCCGGCCGCCGTGCTGCAGCGCCTGGCCGCCCCTGAAACCCGGATCGTCACGTTGACCATCACCGAAGGCGGCTATAACTTCGACCAGATAACCGGCGAGTTCGATTGGAATGACCCGGACGTGGCCCACGACCTGGCCCACCCGGACCGCCCGCGCACCGTCTTTGGCTACCTGACGCAAGCGTTGGCGCGGCGGCGGGCGGACGGCATCGTCCCCTTCGACGTTGTGAGCTGCGACAACATACCGTCCAACGGCGCGGTGGCGCGGCGCTCGCTGCTGGCTTTCGCGCGGGGGGCAGACCCGGACCTGGCGGATTGGATCGCGGCCGAGGTGGCGTTCCCGAACTCGATGGTGGACCGGATCACGCCCCGGCCAACCAAGGCGGCGAGCGCCGAACTGGCCCAGCGGACGGGCGTGGTGGACAACTGCGTCGTGGTGGCGGAGGCCTTCACGCAGTGGGTGCTGGAGGACGGCTTCGGGGGCCGGCGCCCGCCGTTCGAGCGCGCGGGTGTGCAGCTAGTGGCAGACGTGGAGCCCTACGAGTTGATGAAGTTGCGCCTCCTCAACGCCTCGCACCAGGCTTTGGCGTACTTCTCGTACTTGATGGGTTACCGTCTGGTGCACGATGCCGTCCGCGACAGTTTGGTGCGCGACTTCCTGGCGGACTACATGCAGCACGAGGGCGCGCCGTCGCTGCCGCAGGTGCCCGGGGTGGACTTGGACGCCTACCAGCAGACGCTGATCAAACGTTTCGGCAACGAAGCAATCGCGGATACGGTGGCGCGGCTGGCGGCCGAGGCCTCCGACCGGATCCCGAAGTGGCTGGTCCCCGTGGTGCATCAGCGTTTGGCGGCGGGCGCCCCGGCGGAGCGTTCGGCGGCGATTGTGGCATCCTGGGCGCGGTTCGCCGAAGGCGTGGACGAGTCGGGCACCCCCTTCGAAGTGGTCGACAACCAACTTGAGCAGGTCAAGGCCGCAGCACGGCGCCAAGGCGCCGACCCGCTGGCGTTTCTGCGCCAGGAATCGTTCTTCGGTTCATTGGCGGATGAGCCGCGCTTCACGGAGCCGTACTTGAAGACTCTGGATTCGCTGCACCAGCGAGGCGCGCGCGAAACCCTCCGCAGCCTGGTCGCCGTCTGAGGGGCGTCCCCGGTTTCAGCTACCTAATGGGGCTGGAGCCTGTCTGGGAGAGCGTTGAACAACGCTCTCCCAGAGCGTCCGACAGCGCTTGTCTGCCGCGTCTGTCCCGGTGAGAGCTTCGCTCTCCCCTGCGCGGGCACGGTCGGACGGTGTTGAACAACATCGTCCTAACCGCACCCCACAAACTCTGGCCGCTTCGCTCCGAGATTTTGCGGGGATCCCGAGTCGGCGAAACTCGGCTCAGGTGCAAAGGTTTCGGCTACCTAGTGGGTCTAGCGGCAGGTGCCCGTCGGGAACTGGGCGGACAGGGCGGCTAAGGTGTCTGCGAGTTGGTCGAGGGCGCGGGTGCCGGCCGCGAAGGTGGGGGCCCAGGCCCCGACCGCGATGGCGGTACAACCCCCGCCGACGGGGACTTGGCCGAACTGGCGGACCACGTAGCCGGAATCGTCCGGGCCCCAACCGCCCTTGAAATGGGCGCCGTCGAACCGGCCGAGCCCCCACCGCTGCGACGAGTCGATCTGGCCCATCAACTCCCACACCCGGTCAGCCGACTCGCCAGCCGGGAATTGCGCAGCGAAGCCCGCCTGAGCCCGCAGGTCCCACAAGGTTTGCCCGAACGCACTAAACTCTGGTCGGGTCTTGGCGGGCTGCACTGCGGTAGCGAGATCGCCGCCCGCCCGCAGGACCGCCTCGGTGGCGTCGGCAGCGGGGCGATCCGCCCCGAGTAAGTCCCACAATTGGCCCGCAGCAGCGTTGTCGGATTGGGTGATTGCGAGACCAGCCGCCGCATCCGCGCTAGCACCGTGGGCGTCCAACGCCGCGATGGCGATCGGCACTTTGACAGTTGACCAGGCATGACCCGTGCTCCAAGACCCCGCGCTCGCCACGCCCGCCGCTTCGCCCCCTGCGGCCAGCCAGGCCACCCCGAGCTGAGCACCCGTCGAGCTTTCCAGCGCCGCCACCGCGTCCGCGATGCTGGTTGTTGGACCAGCGGTCGCGCTCGGTAGCGGGCTAGCGAAGGACGGTCCCGTCTGCTCCGCAGAAGCCGAAGGCGAGGCCGCCGTAGGGGTCGGCGAGGGCGAAGGGCTGGTTTCACGCGTCCTGGTGGGCGCCGCGACGCTCGCGGCGCTTTGCGGCTCGGGTCCAGCGCTCTTCTTGTCCCGGGCGTTGTTCGCCGCTGCCCACCCCGCACTACCGCCAGCCAGGGCTGCGACCAGGTAAAATGCGGCAATGGTCGCTGTGAAGCGGTGCCCGCGCACCAATGTCCAACCGCGCGCGTGCCGCGCAGTCCGGGTGGGCGGCACGGGCGGCACGCCGCCCGCCGGTTCGGGGAGACCTGGCCTCACGGCGTGCCGCCTTGCGGCACGCCAATGGTCGCGTTCAATGCCCGCCAACCGGGTCGCTTGGAGGCGCTGCGTCCGGCGGGGGATAGGTTTCGTAGACGAAATCAATGTCTTTGTCGCCCCGCCCGGACAAGTTGACCAGGATCGATTGGTACGGCTTGGCCTTGGCCAACTTGATGGCGTAAGCCACGGCGTGGGCCGACTCGAGGGCTGGGATGATCCCTTCCAGGCGAGAGAGACGGTAAAAGGCGTCAATCGCTTCCGCATCACTCGCTCCGGCGGCATGCGTGCGGCCCAGAGTCTTATTGAGATAAGCGTGTTCGGGGCCAACCGAGGGATAGTCCAGCCCTGAAGCGACCGAATGAACCGCAGCAGGCGTCCCATCGGGATTCTCCAAGACGATGGAGCGAAAACCGTGCAGGTCGCCATCGTGCCCGTAAGTGAGCGAGGCAGCGTGTTCACCGAGTTTGGTGCCTACCCCAAGCGGTTCGACCCCCCATAACTCGGTCGGGTCGTCAATAAAAGCCGAGAAAATGCCCATCGCGTTGGACCCACCCCCGACGCAGGCCACCACATGGTCCGGCAACCAGCCTGTCATCTGTTGGAACTGCTCGCGGGCCTCAATCCCAACCACGGCCTGGAAATCCCGCACCATCATGGGGAAGGGGTGCGGTCCGACCACCGATCCGATGCAATAAATGCTGTTGACCGGATCTGTCAGATAAGCCGCGAACGCGCTGTCGACAGCTTCTTTCAGTGTGCGTTGACCCACACCAACTGGCACTACGGTGGCGCCTAGGATCTTCATTCGGACCACATTGGGGTGTTCTTTGGCAATGTCGACCTCGCCCATGTGGATTTCACAATCGAGACCAAAATAGGCGGCTGCGGTCGCTAACGCAACGCCGTGCTGGCCCGCTCCAGTCTCCGCGATGAGCTTACGTTTGCCAAGGTAGGAGGCCAAAAGTGCCTCTCCCATGCAATGGTTTAACTTGTGAGCGCCGGTGTGGTTGAGGTCTTCCCGCTTGAGGTAGAGGCGCGCACCGCCAATTTGTTCGGTTAACCGCTTTGCGTAATAAACCGGCGTTGGCCGGCCCTGGAAATGCTCGCGGATATCGCGGAGCTTCATGATGAAATCGTGGCTGTTGCCAATCGTCTGGTACGCCTCGTGGATCTTTTCCATCTCGCGCGCCAATTCAGGCGGGACGGACGCCCCACCATAGGTCCCGAAATAGCCGGCCGGATCGGGATGCTCCCGCAGATACGGTTTGGACTGCATCCCCCCATGCTAGCGCGGCCAACCGCCTGCGTCGGGGTCCGTGCCACACCCGGAGCGGATCGTTCCCGCCCGCAGGCGGCCAACCGCCCGCGTCGGGGTCCGTGCCACACCCGGAGCGGATCGGTCCCGCCCGCAGGTGGCCAACCGCCCGCGTCTGGGGTCCGTGCCGAACCCGGAGCGGATCGTTCCCGCCCGCAGGTGGCTAGGCGTGCGCGCCGGGGCGAGCATTACGCGGCGTGCCCGGGCGGCCAACCGCCCGCGCCGGGGCGACCTTTACGCGGCGTGCCCGGGCGGCGAACCGCCCGCGTCGGGGTCTGTGCCACACCCGGAGCGGATCGTTTCCGCCCGCAGGCGGCTAGGCGCCCGCGCCGGGGTCGGCGAACCGGCCGGATTCCTCTTCGGTCGCCTGGTCGGCAGCCGAATCCGGCTCCACAGACGGGAAATCCCGGTTGAGGAGTTGTTCGTTGATCTGGAGTTGACGGCGCTTGACGTGCGCGACATCGTCCAAAGCGACATCCGATTGCTGTGCGGCCGTCTGGACGTGCAACGTCCCCGCGCCGAGCAGCCGTTCAATGAATGACTGCTGGTAGGACACGGCGTGAACCCGGTCCATCGGGATGTCGCGGCCTTCCCGCTGGAACACGCCTTCCCGCGAGATCAGGCGGTAGTTGGTCAGGGTGTCGGTGCGGCAGGCCCACCGCACCACCGGCGCCAGGGTCCAGATCACCTCGGCCAAGGTGGCTAGGCCGCCGACGGTCCAGCGCGCCCACGTCCAGCCCGGTTCGGCGGGGATCACATAGATATCGAGCAGGACCGCGCCGCAGGCGACCACCGCCAGCACCAAGACCGGCGCTACCAGCACTTTCCAGTGGGCTCTGGCATGGAACACGACATATTCACCGGCGGCTAGCTCGGACTGATTGAAACTCATGAGGCTAACTTAAGCCCTTTGGTGGACAATAGGCCAGTGCGAAAACGTCTCGTTGCGCTTCTCGGGTCGACTGGATCGATCGGAACACAGGCTCTCCAGGTGATAGCGGCGCACCGCGACCGGTTCCAGGTGTGCGCGTTGGCGGCCGGCTCCGGGCACCCCCGCCTGCTAGCATCCCAGATCGCGGCCTTGCGTCCCACCGAGGTGGCGGTTCCCACCGACGATGCCGCCCGCGCCGTCATGGCAGGCCTCGCCGCCTTGGGTATATCCCACGGTGATACACCGCGTATCACTGCGGGCCCAAGCGCTGCCGCTCAGGTGGCCGGCGGGGGAGCGGATGTGGTGCTCAAT
>JAITJY010000082.1 GCA_031278675.1 Bifidobacteriaceae bacterium | reverse complement strand
CTTGGAACTCATCCAAGCCGGAACTGTGCAACATCCAAATGATCTCGACCGCGCACTACGGCGGCGTGGCCGTGGACAAGCAAGGTTGGATCTATTCCTGGGGACGGTCCTTCTACGGTGGACGTGGCTGGAGCGTCGGAGCGACCCAGGTGGCTTATCTGGCGACCGATGGCGTTGGCCTGCCGTCGCCGACCATTGAGGGCTACATGCCCACCCAGGTTGAATCGGGCTACCAAACAACCTGGATCATGATGGAGAACGGCGAAGTGTGGCACCTGGGCGGCTCGGATAACTTTGAGGTGCCGGGGGCGCAAGGTGGCCCCGGGCTGATTTATTCCGGGGGAGTTACTCCAGACAGCTCGCGGAAAGTAGTGCCGGTCCGGACCGAAGCGCTCTCTCCCTGGTTCCGCGCGAACAACCCCGACGAATACATCATCCAAGTCCACTCCGGCATTTATTTTGGGGCTGCGTTGCTTTCCACGGGCCGCGTCCTGACCTGGGGTTCGTCTGGTATCCAGGCGATTGGCCGGGCTTGCGGCGGGACCTCGACGTCCGATTGCAGCAGCGAGCAAGCGCGCAACCCCGGCTACTTGGACCAGCCCGCTGGTGTCAAGTTTGTCCGGATGACTTCGGCCTTGACGGCCATGACGGCTCTGTCGAGTACTGGCGCTTTGTACGGCTGGGGCGTGACCACCAGCTATGAACATATCGACCACTACCCCATCGAACGGCTTGATGTTAATGTGGAGCACGTCCAGACTGGGCAAGGCTACGTGTTGTGGCGTAAGATGGACGGCCAATGGTGGGGCCAAGGCTATAACCCACGCGGTGCGGTGGGACATAAAGCCTCAATGGAGGACGGGGACTATGGCGACAGGCACAAGATCTGGTTTGCTGGCTGGGAGTTCCGTAGTTGCACCAACTCTGCGATGAACAGGACAAACGATAGCTGCCACCGCTTGCTGGACCCCTGGGACGGAGTAACCGGGCCGGCGCGCGAAAAGCAGTACCAGTTTTCCCTCCAGCAGTGCGAAGATTACGTAGACTTCGTGTGGCCCACCAAGGGACCCAACGGTGAGACGGGCTACCCGTGGGACGGCCGGAAAGGACTCTGCACCTGATGCGAACTATCCAAGTTCTGGCCGAGACGGGGCTGGATCAGCTCTTCGACTTGGCCAGCTTCCCCAATTTGGTCCAAATTGGAGCGATCCTGACGCTCCTGGCGATTGTGGCACTGGTGGTCCTGGTGTCCATGTTGCGGGGGGTTAAGGACCTCCGCTCCGAGGTCGCTTCTGTCTTGGGACACATGCCTAGTGGCGGAGGTGGGGTGGCACTGTTGCCCCCCGTCGCTCAACAGGGCGTCCCGCAGGGCCCGGTGGCACAGTTGCCGGCGGGCTCGCTCGGGGTTGCGAGCGAGGTGGTAGCGGTTCAAGCCCCGCCAGGTGGCGAAGCCGGCGCACCCTTCGGTTCAATCATCGCTGAGCCGTCCGCTGCGGTTGTGCCTGCGGTTGTGCCTGCGGCCGCACTGCCTGCCCGGCGCCCCGCCGCCGAGTTGCAACAGGTCCAGGTTGTTACGCCGTCGGAGCCGCCGGCAGAGTCGGCTTACCAGCTACCGGAAGCCCCACCACCGCGCCAAGCGGCCGGGGTCCTCGAAGAAGCCATTCCGCAGGCGATCAACACTGCGGCGCGCCGCGAGATCTCGCTGGTGGGACGTGCCCTGAAGATTCTCGACGAATTGGAGCAGTCGGAAACCGACCCCGACAAACTGTTCGCGTTGTTCGCGTTGGACAACCTGATGGCGCGGATGCGGCGCGGTTCCGAAACGCAGATGATCCTGGCCGGGCGGGACCCGGAGCGGGCCATCCGCGATCCGTTGTCGGTCTCCGATGTGGTGCGGACGGCATCGTCGCAGATCGAACACTACGAGCGGATCAGGATCTCCATGGATTGGGACCCGATGATCCGGTCCTATGCTGTGGTGCCGTTGGCGCACCTGGTGGCCGAACTGCTCGAAAACGCGACTGCGTTCAGCCCCGAGGGGGCAGCCGTCGAGGTGGGTGCGACAAACCACCACGGCGATGTCGTCGTCAGCATTTCCGACACCGGCGTCGGGATGTCCCCCGCCGAGTTGGCGACTCTCAACCGGATCGCTCGCGAAGGGGCCGGCCCGGAAGACCTGGCTCACGGCCGCCTTGGTGTGGTGGTGGTCGCCCGGTTGGCAGCGCGCCTCGGCGCTGCGGTCAGCTTCGCGCCTGGTCAAAACGAAGAGGGGCGTGGCACTACCGCTATTTTGCGGATTCCGTCGAAGCTTGTGGATGACAGGCCCGCTTCGGGGCCGCACCCGGCGCTTGGTCCGGAAGCCTTGGTGTTGCCGCCTCAGCCGAACCTGGAACCCTCCGTGGTGACCGCAGCGCCGCCCACGGCTGAGACCTTCCGGCCGGTGCAGCTCGCTAGCGCGCCTGGTGATCTGCCGAAACGCGGTGAGCCGGCGCAGGCGCCAAGCAGTGGTGTGCCGCCTCGGAGCGCGCCGCCGCCTGCTCGGCCCCGAACGGATGTGCCGGTCTCGGCCCCCGCCGGCATCATCCCCGCTGCCACCACCCATGCGGCCGCTCCCGCGCGGCCGGACCGCACCAGCGGATTTGTGCCGTTGGGTGCCCGGTTCTCGCCGCTTGGTGAAGGGGCTAACCCTGCGGCGGCCTTGCCGCGGCATTCGGCCGACGGCCACACAGTGCTTGAACGGCCCGTGACCGGCGGCGCCGGGGCTGGCCCGGACGGTGTTCCTGGCAGTGTTCCTGGCAGTGCTCCTGGTAGTGTTCCTGCTGGTGGGAGCGCTTCTGGTGGGGTCCCCGTGGGTGGGGCAGTCCCTGGTGGGACTCCTCGCGGCGGGACACCAGCGAGAGGGGCCACCGCGCCCGGCGGTCCGCCGAGCGCGGGGCAGGGCCCACTCGCAGACGCCGCAGCCGCGCGCGGTGCCGGGGCGGCTCCCCGGGCAGGCAGGACGGCGGGATCGTCCGGCGATCTGCCTGCTTTCTCGGAAGCCCTCGCCACCGGCGAGCAGCCCGCGCGGATGCCCGTGCGGCGCCGTCCGGCGTCCATCAAACGCGGCGGGGCCGAATCGTTCCCGCCCGTACCGGGTTCCCCCGGCGCCATGCCATCTCCCAGCGCCACCGCTCCGCCCGGCCTGATCCCGCCGACTGGTGCGGCTAAGCAGGCCCCGGAAGGTTCCGGCGCGGCAGCGCCCGGTCCTGTGGCGCCCGGCAAGGCCACCGGTGAGTCGGCGCCCGCTGGGGCTGGCGTTGATGGCTCGCGTGGACCGAGCAGCGGTGCAGTGCGGCCAGGAACCAGTGGTCCCACCGGACCTGGGGCTGGACGAGTAGCGCCAACTGGTCCGGGTGGACCGGACGCTGCGCGGCCCGGGGCAGGCGGTCCCAGCGGCTCAACTGGGCCTCAAGCCGGACGGCCGGGCGCGCCCGGCCCATCTGGCCCGAGCGGCCCACCTGGTGGCGGGGGCGGCCGTCCGGGGCCAAGTGGCCCAACTGGGCCAGGAGGCGCGCGAACTCAGCCGCCTGGCCCTGCCGGGCAGACAGGTGCCCGGCAGGCCTCAGATGGAGCGGAGCCTGGGCGTCCAGGGCCAACTGGCCCGCCGTTGGGTAGCCTGAAGCAGGCGCCCGGCGGGCTGCCTCAGCGGGGCGCTGCCCCGCCGGTCCGTGGCCCGGGACCCGTTGTCAGTGCGGCGGGTGGCCCGCGCGAGGAGCGCGCACCGTCCGGCCCGCTACCGCTGCGCCAGTTTGGTCAGGTGCCGTCGCGCGGCCAAGCCGCTCCCGACCAGGCCGACCCAAGTCAATCGGCGTTGGCGGTACCACCGCTCGGCGTGCCGGCGCCCGGCCAGATACCTGGTCCAATCAGCCCGGCTGGCCCACCCGGTCCGCCCGGTCCAGGACCGGGCGCCCCGTTGCCAGGGGCACTGCCCGGCCCGGCCAGTGTTCCACCAGGTCAGATACCACGGCCGGGAGGCCCGGCCCAAGGTATCCCGGCCCCAGGCGGACCCGGCGGTCCAGGTGGCCCGGGCGGCATCGGCGGTCCACTCCAAGGCGTCCCGGCCCCAGGCGGCCCCGGCGGTCCGGTGCAAGCCGGTCCGGGCGTTCTGGTCCCAGGCGGGCCGGCGGGCGTGGGTGGCCCTGCCCAACCCGGTCCCGTGGCGGGCCAGTTCAGCCCTGGCGGTGGAACCGAGGGCGCGGTGCAATTCAAACCGCCGCCCGCCGTTGCCGCGCCTGGCGGTGTCATGACCCCGGGGACTATGAGCCCAGGGACTATGACTCCAGGAGTCATAGCACCGGGAGCGATGACTCCTGGCACCATGACTCCTGGCACCATGACTCCGGGAACTATGACTCCGGGAACCATGACCCCAGGGCAGGTCGCCCCGACTGGAGTCGGCGGCCGGCCCGCCACCCAGGTGGCTGCCCCGTCCAGGGTCGATGCGCCATCGGCCCGCCCGGCGTTCCCTCACACCGGGAGCTTCACGGCAGGCGGCACCATGATGCAGCCCGGAGGCGGCAACTCGGCGCTCGCCATACCGGACCTCGGATCCCCGATCGCCGGTTCGGCGATCGCGCTGAAAGCCTCAATCCAGGAAGAGGCTCTGGCGGAACTCGCTGGGCTAGCCGCCTACAAGCCGGAGCGGACCGAATCCAAACCGGCTTCGAGCTTGGCTCGTAGACAGACGGGGGCATCGTCCGTTCCGGCTGTCGCTCCACCAGTCACCTCACCGCCGAAGGCGCGTGATGCGGATAAGATCCGTTCCGCACTATCGGCCTTCCAAATCGGCACTAGGCGTGGCCGCAGCGGATCCCGCGCGTCGGCTGGGAAAGGGTAAGACGTGAAATACACTCCCGCAACGCCGCAAGGGACACACTGCTCACGCATCCAAGGAGGACTCAGATGACCGCCAATTACCAGCATGGGGAGAACAGGCAGGACCTGACCTGGCTCCTAGACTCGTTCGTCCGCTCCACCCCAGGCGCCCGTCTAGGCGTGGTAGTCAGCGCCGACGGCTTGCTGATGACCATGTCCGGCGGCGCTGACAGGACCGTGGGAGACATCATGGCAGCGATCTGCTCCGGTATGTCATCCTTGGCCCGGGGCGCCGGCCGAGAGTTGGGTATTGGGCGCGACCGCCAGTCCGTGATCGAATACGAGGAAGGCTTCGTGATGCTCATGTCCATCTCGAACGGATCGGTGCTGGCTGTGCTGTGCGAGCCGGATTCCGATGTGGGCCTGGTGGGCTACGAGATGGCGACCCTGGTGGGCCGCGCCGAAACCTTCCTCACGCCAGCCCTAATTGCCCAGATGCGTGATTCGTTGCCCACGACAGGCACCGTGCGAGGTGGGATGTGACCCCAGAGATCCCCCAGAACCGGGTGCGGGCCCGGCCCGCCGGTCCACCCGGCACGCCTGAACGGTCTTTCGACTCGCTGTCCAACCCGGCCAACATCCATGTGCCGGCGCCCGGCGAGCCGGCTGGACCGCCAGGGGCGAAACGGCAAGTGGTGCCACGCGGCGGCCGCCCAATCCAGGTCCAGCGGCGCAGACCGGTGCGCACCGCCGACACACCACCCGAACCGGTCTTGGTGGGGCCAACTGCCGAAGCGTTCGCAGCGCAACACGAATCAAGCAGACCGGTTTCTGGGTCCGGTCCGGTGGTCCGGGCGCAGGCCGAACCGGCTCCAACTTCCCGGCCGGCGTCATACGCGCCGAGCGGGACGTCAGCGGGCTTAGCGTCGGGGGGCCGGCAGTCTGGCGGGTCGGGATCGGGCTTAGGGGTAGCTCGTTCTTCGGCTCAGCCGCCGTCGGGAGCCCTACCCGTGGTGCGAGGCGCCGCTGGGGGCAGCGGAGCGGGCCGGTCGGAGCAGCCGAACGGGGCGGCAGAAGGCGGTGCGGGCGGGGAAGAGGACATTTCCTCGGTCCGGCCGTTCGTGGTGACGCGGGGGCGAACCCAGGCGACCACCGACACTCGTTTGGAATCAATTTTGGAGGTGGCCAACCAGCAGTGGCTGGCCGAAAAAGGTAAGGGGCTCTCGCCCGAGGAATTGGCAATTGTCCGGCAAATCGCTACGGCCTATTTGACGGTCGCGGAGGTTTCCGCCCACCTAAAACTGCCGGTTGGGGTAGTCAAGGTCCTGGTTTCGGATTTAGCCGAATCCGGTGTGCTGTTGGTCCACGACACGGTGGCCGGCTCTGGTGGTATCAACAACGGTGGAGCCGTCAGCCGCGAACAAACCCTGGAGTTACTGGAGAGTGTTCTGAATGCAATATCCGAGCTATGAACAGACCCAAGGGGGCGCCGTGACAAGGCCTAAGCCGCCAACGGTCGTCAAGATCGTGGTGGCGGGCGGCTTCGCTGTGGGCAAAACCACGTTTATCGGCGCAGTCTCTGACATTGAGCCGTTGAACACGGAAGCCGATATGACAGAGCATTCGCTCGGGGTGGACGATGCCGGCCGGCGGGCCGCGCAAAAAGACACCACTACCGTAGCGATGGACTTCGGCAGGATTGCCCTGGGCGAATCCTTGTGGCTCTACCTGTTCGGCACCCCCGGCCAGGAACGGTTCTTGTTCATGTGGGATGACCTGGTACGCGGGGCGATTGGCGCCGTGGTGCTGGTGGACACCGACCGCTTGGACCAAGGTTTCACTGCGGTCGACTACTTTGAATCACGCAATATCCCGTTCGTGGTTGTGATCAACTGTTTCGATGGGATTGCCCGCCACACGTTGGAAGATGTGCGGGACGCTTTGGCGGTAGGGTCTGACATCCCAATCATGTATTCGGATGCCCGCTCGAAAGAAGCGGCCAAACAGGCCCTGGTGGCGGTTGTCCGCGTGGCTATGGATAGGCTGCGCAATGCTTGACCGCAAAACCCGCGTCGGGCAGGAACGGCGCGTCGGGGTGGATGAACTCTTCTTCTCTTGCACCGACCGGAAAGGCGTGATCACAGCGGCCAACACTGTGTTTGCGCGGCTGTCCGCCTTTCCTCGGGACGAGTTGATGGGTGCGCCACACAACCTGATCCGCAATCCATTGATGCCGGGTGGCGCTTTCAAGCTCATGTGGGACACGTTGTTGGGCGGGAAACCGTTCGCCGCGTACGTGAAGAATCTGGCCAAGGACGGTTTCGATTACCAGGTCTTCGCGACTGTCACGCCGATGGGCAGCGGCTTTTTGTCGGTGCGTTCCTCGCCTCGGTTCGACCCGCTGTGGAACGCCGCGACGGGCCTTTACGGCCAGGCTCTGCCCATTGAGCATAATGCGAAGAATCATGGTGCCAACCGCTCCGGTATTGCGACGGCGGGCCTGACCTCACTCGCAGAAATGCTGGCCGGGGCCGGTTTCCCGTCCTATGACGAGTTCATGTATACGGCTTTGCCGGCCGAGACCCAGACGCGGGTGGTATTGTCTGCGCGCCGGACTTACCGGCCGGAGGCGCACGGCGATATAGCCGATATTTTGAACAATGCGGTCGCGCTGGATGAGCATATCGGCGATCTGCTGGGCCGCCTCGATTCGTTGCAGCACTTGGCCGAGGCGTTGCAGGCCGGGTCTGCGCAGCTTGGCGGTACGGTGGCGGCATTGGCGGAGGTGACGCAGGTTTCGTTGAATGCGTCGCAGCAGGTGGCCGCCCATGCGCCCACGCTGGCGAGCACCGCGAACGCGATGACGCGGGTTGGCGCCGGCGCCGAACGTGTTATCACGCCGCTCCCGGATCGTTTGTCCCAGGTCCGGCGCGGCGTCATGGAGTTGCGTTTTAGGATCGCGTTGGCGCAGCTACACAACGACATGGTGATCAACTTTGCCCTGGAGAACCTGGACGGTTTCGCGCCGCCGGAGGGCTTGTTGTACGTTCCGCTGTTGTGTTACGCGTTGGCCGATGACGTAGAGGCCGTAGCTTCCGGGTTGGAAGGGGCCCAAGGTGTCCTGAACGAGGTGGGCGCCCAGGTCGAATCCGCAGGGGCGCACTTGGGGCAGTTCCAGAAGTTCTTGACCACGTGGCGCATTCAGGTGCCGCGTTTCGGTGTGTCTGCGCAGTTAGGGCCGCTGGTTGGGCCGATTGATCAGCAACTCAACCGGTCGCATGAGGAATTGAACGCGCTGCGTTCACTTGCTAAAGCGTGTATCGCGGAAGCGCGTCCGTTTGACCGGGTGCCCATGGAGGAGATCCTGGGCCGGATCAACCATGCGTCCAGGAACCTGATCCGTGATAACTACGAGCACACACAGGCGGTGTTCAAGTCTCTGGGCCTCGCCATGCCGAGGGGAGTGCGATGACCGCTCTGGAACAGACCCTGCTGTCGCGCGGCCTGGTTTCTCATGACCAGTTGGCTGAGGCCACCCGCACTCAGGAACTCGAAGGTGTCACGCTGGGCCAAGCCCTTGTCACCAGCGGCGCGCTGCGCGAAGAAGACCTGATTCCGGTCCTGGCCGAAGCGGCCGGGCTGCGGTTCATTGACCTGGATGACTTCCCGGTTGACCAGCGGGTGGCCGGTGCGGTGCCAGGTGCGGTGTGCCGACGGCACTTGCTGTTGCCCGTTTCGCGGGAGGGCGACTCGGTCGTGGTGGCGATGGCGGAGCCGGGCAACATTGTGGCGATTGATGATCTGCGGTCTTATCTGCGGGCCCAGGTGATCCCGGCCGTGGCCGAACGCGGTGCCTTGGAACGGTCGATCACGCGTTATATCCGGTCTGATTCGGAGATCGACTCGATTGGGCAGTCGCTGGATTCGTCGGTCCGTGAGGAGGAGCGCCAGGGGACGGTCACGATCGCGGATGTGATCCAGGAGGATTCGCCGGTGGTCCGGTGGGTTCACTTGTTGATCTCGCAGGCGATCCATGACGGCTGCTCCGATATTCACTTGGAGCCGGAAGAACTAGATGTCCGGGTGCGTTACCGGATTGATGGCGTGTTGCATGAGATGCAGTCTGCGCCTAAGTCGATCCAGTCGCAGGTCATTTCGCGGATTAAGATCATGGCTGACATCGACATTGCGGAACGGCGCAAACCGCAAGATGGCCGTATTTCGGTCAATGTGGAAGGTAATGATGTGGATCTGCGGGTGGCGACACTCCCCACGGTGTGGGGCGAAAAGGTCGTCATGCGTATTTTGAACACTGCGGCCGTGCAGGTTGACCTGCGTAAACTGTCCTTCTCTGAGGTTTCCTTCGAACGCTATAAGGAGTCCTATAGCAAGCCGTACGGCATGATTCTGGCGACGGGCCCCACTGGTAGCGGCAAGTCCACTACGTTGTACGCCACGCTCCGTGAGATTGCCCGCCCTGAGGTCAACGTGATTACGATCGAGGACCCGGTGGAATACCGCATGAGCGGGATCAACCAGATTCAGGTCAACCCGAAGGCTGGCCTGACTTTTGCGGCCGCGCTCCGGTCCATTTTGCGGGCTGACCCGGACGTGGTCCTGGTCGGCGAGATCCGTGACGGCGAAACGGCCCAGATCGCGGTCGAAGCGGCCTTGACCGGCCACTTGGTCTTGTCGACGCTGCACACGAATGACGCGCCATCGGCCGTCACTCGCCTCACCGAGATGGGGATCGAGCCGTTCTTGGTGGCCTCGGCGCTGGACTGTGTGGTGGCCCAGCGGCTTGCGCGGCGCCTGTGTGAACGCTGCCGGGAGCCGTATGCGCCGAGCGAAGTCGAAACCGAGATGATGCTGGCCGACTGGATTTTCCGTGAGCCGCCCCCGCCGCAGCTCTACCGCCCGGTTGGCTGCTCAACTTGCGCCAAGACCGGATTCAAGGGCCGGATGGCGGTCCACGAAGTGATGACGGTAAGCAAGGAATTGGAACACCTGACCGCTCTGCGGAAGTCGACCCGCGAGTTAGGCGAATTAGCGCGTGAACAAGGCATGATCACGCTGCGTCAAGATGGCTGGGCCAAAGTGGCCCAAGGTCAAACCTCGATCGAAGAACTGTTGAGGGTGGTCGCATGAGCGCTGCACCGAACGCCTATGGCGAAGACACAACCCTGGATCTGGTCCAGGCCTTAGAGGAATCAGCCGCGCTGGGGGCGTCTGACCTGCACTTGACGGCCCTGCTGCCGCCTATTGTCCGGTTGTCAGGACAACTGTCGCCGTTGCCGGGTTTCACCGCGCCGGGCGAGGAGGTGCTCTATGAGCAGCTCGTCGGCATGCTGACGCGCACGCAGCGCCAGAAGTTCGACGAAACCTTGGAACTGGATTATTCCTGCCAGGTCCCGTCCGGGCGCATGTTCCGCGCCAACCTGTACTGGGACCGCGGATCTATTGCGGCCGCATTCCGAGTGATCCCGGACGTGATCAGGTCGCTTGATGAACTCCGGATCCCGGGGGCGGTCAAGACCTTCGCGGGTTTGCCGCGTGGCCTGGTCCTGGTCTGCGGGCCCACCGGCAGCGGGAAGTCCACTACCTTGGCAGCCATCATTGACTTGGCCAACCGGACGCGGTCTGGCCACGTGCTGACCATTGAGGACCCGATCGAGTTCCAGCACAACTCGAACCGTTGCTTGGTAGCGCAACGCGAGATCGGCGTCGACACTTTGACGTTTGCGGAAGCCTTGAAGCACGCCTTGCGGCAAGACCCGGACATCATCTTGGTGGGCGAGCTGCGCGACAGGGAGACCATGGAGACCGCCCTGCGGGCCGCTGAGACGGGCCACCTGGTGTTCGCCACGCTTCATACCCAGGGTGTCGCTCAATCGATCAACCGTCTGGTGGATCAGTTCGACGCGAACCACCAAGACCAGATTCGTTCGCAACTGGCGATCACCCTCCAGGCCGTCTTGTCGCAGACGTTGTGCCGCCGCGCCGATGGCAAGGGACGGGTGGTGGCCACCGAATTGATGCGGGCCACCCCAGCCATCCGTGCCATGATCCGCGAGAACAAGATCCACCAGATCTATTCGGCGCTGCACACCGGGAGCGAAGAAGGCATGCACACGCTGGACCAGTCGCTGGCCGAACTGGTCCGCAAGGGTGACATCACCTTCGAAGAAGGCCTCGAAACCTCACGTCAGCCGGATGAGTTTGCCCGCATGCTGGGCCGGTCCGCGCGGGTACAGCAGGGGGTTTCGGGGTTGAACAACCCCTTTGGAAGGATGTGAGGTCCAGTGGCGACCAAGACCTTCGAATACACCGTCATAGCCGGCGGTGCTACCCAGAGCGGTAAGGTTGACGGCCCCGATGCCCAGACCGTGGCGCGTCACCTGCGCGAATCCGGGCTGACCCCAATCGATATCCGGGAAGCCCCTACCAGTCTGCTCCAAAGGGACATCAACATTGGCGGCAGCCGCGCTAAGCCGAAGGACGTGGCGGTGATGATTCGCCAGTTGGCCACCATGGTCAACGCCGGGCTGTCCTTGCTCCAGTCCATTACGGCAATCGCTGATCAGTCGTCTTCTCTGGCGCTGCAAAAGGTGCTCCGCGAGGTGGCCGGGGATATTGAGACTGGTTGGACCTTGGCGGATGCCTTGGCGAAGCATCCCAAGATGTTTTCGCCCGTCATCTTGGCGATGGTCCGGGCGGGCGAGGCCGGCGGTTACCTCGACGCGGTCCTGTCATCTGTGGCTGAACAGCTAGAGGGCGAGTTGCGCCTGCGGCGCGCCATCAAGGCGGCCATGGTTTACCCGGCGGTGGTGCTGATCTTCGCGTTTTTTGTTGTCATCGCCATGCTCCTGTTCATTGTCCCCATCTTCGAGGGGATCTTCAGTGACTTGGGCAAGGAGTTGCCCTTGCCGACCCAGATCCTGGTCAGCCTGTCGAACTTCCTCAAGATCGGTGGCCTGCCGCTGGCGCTTGTGGTGGCCTTTTGTGGCTGGTGGTGGGCCAACCACCGCAACGATCTGGCTGTGCGCGAGAAGGTCGACCCGATCAAGCTGAAGATACCCCTGGTTGGCGGCTTGATGTTGAAGGTCTCCCTGGCGCGCTTGTCGCGGTCTATCGCGACCATGTCGCGGGTGGGCGTCCCGATTGTCCAGACCCTCGATATTGTGGGTGAGACCTCGGGCAACATTGTGGTCACCCAAGCTGTTGAGCGAGTGAAACAGCAGGTGACAAGGGGTAGCGCGTTGGGTAAGGCCATCAGTGAGGAGCCGATCTTCGGCCCTATGATCTCGCGGATGGTCTCCGTCGGTGAGGACGCCGGCGCTTTGGACTCCATGCTGGAAAAGGTCGCCGAGTTCTATGATGACGAAGTCCAGAATGCTACCGCTTCGATCACTTCGATCATTGAGCCGATCCTGATCGTCTTTGTCGGCTCGATCGTCGGCGGCATCCTGATCTGCCTCTACTTCCCGATCTTCCAGCTCTCCACCGCAGTAGAGTAACCCTTCAGTCGGCCGAGCCAGGTCAAGGGGCTCCCGGGGGTCAAAGCATGCGCCCCTGGGGCGTTGGCGACACATGCTGACGGTCCCTGTCGATGTGACGAAAAAGGGGAGTTCAGGTTCGACGACGGGACAGTGTGGACCCCTGCGGATGTCAAACAGTTGATGGCGACTTGAAAGTCGCTGGGAGCGGCATTCCCGGCACTACGGAATCAACCAGCGCGAGCCGCAACGACTTGCGCGGAGAAGAGATTGAACCCGGGTCTGCCGGTTCGCCGGGTTCGGCCAGGGGCGGCGGTCCCGTGCGGAGCGACGGGCCGGGGGCCCTGGCCGGCGGGACTTGAGGTGGCGCGCACCTGAGGGTCACTTCGGTTTGCCGTCTTTGCAGGTATCGACGATGTGGTACGCGATGCGCGTCATCGCTTCCGTCTGGCCGTATTTCTTGTTGGCGTCGTCTAGGAGTTTATTCGCGGCCGCCTTCTCGGATTCGGTCAGCGTGTCAGCCGCCTCGATGAGGGCAACCAAATCGGGTTCTTCCTCGACGAACGCGCGCAAAGCCTTGAAGTCTCCCCTCAGTTCTCTGGGCGCGGCGGCCATGAGTTCCTCAAGGGCTTGCTTATCGAACAAGGTGATACCGGGACGGTCGACGCCCCTCTTGTGCGCGGCGCAGTACTCGACCAGGTCGCCGCTGCCCGAGCGCCAGATCAGAAACCCACCGACCGTCGCTGCGACCACTGCGATGATGGCGGCAATCGCGATCGGGACGCGCCGCCTGCGGGCCTTGGGCGGGAGGGGAGGCGGTAGCTGCGGCGCGGGCGCGGCGAACTGGGGGTGGGCGAACACGTCCCCGGGGATGGCGGCGCCAGGGCTGGCTGCCGGCCATCGGTTCCCATCGGGTAACCGCCAGGCGCGGGCGGTCCGAAAAAACTTCCGTCAGGTGGCTGACTCACGGTTGTGTCCTCCTGGCTTAACAGGTTTGGCGGGCTATCGCCAAGACCATGCTACGGGCGAGCCTTGCGGGCGACAAGACCCCGGGGCGGCCGCCGCAGAATGGGGTAGCTGGGGCAGCGAAGGGCACTAGGGCTGCTGGCCAACTCATCGGGACGGTGGGTTGGCGGCGGTCTTGCCAGGCGCGGGACCGGGATTGGTGGCTGGCCGTACCACTAACCCCGGGGTGCGGTGGGGAGCTACGGGATGCGGGGGGACGGCATCGGGCGTGGGGGCGTGCGGGGTGGTACCGAAACGGTGGGGAGCGGCGGTAGGCGGGGGACGGCATCGGGCGTGGGGCGTGCTGGCTGGTCGCTGAGCGGCTGTGGACAAACGCAAAAACTTGGACTAGACTAGCTCCTTGCGCTGTCCTGTGCCTCTTGCCCACTCAATGTTTGAGCCCCAGTGCTGCGCCGCGTGCATTTTCCACTTCGGGAGGGACCTTGGCTGCCTCGCGCATCCCACGTACAACCATAGACGCTAACGCATCAATCAACGGATCAGGAAGACTTTCTTTCGCCAAAATCCACGAACCGCTGGAAGTCCCGGACTTGCTGGGGCTACAGCGGGACTCGTTCGACTGGCTGATCGGCAACGACCACTGGCGGGCACGGCTCGCACAAGCCCAAGATCAAGGGCTGGGGGGAGTGCCGGAAACGGCCGGCCTGGAGGAGATCTTCACGGAGATCAGCCCCATCGAGGACTTCTCACAGTCCATGGCGCTGTCTTTCCGGCAGTCTCGCTTCGAGCCGCCCAAATGGACGGCTGAGCAGTGCAAAGACAAAGATTTCACGTACTCGGCGCCGCTGTTCGTCACGGCGGAGTTCGTCAACTACTCGACAGGCGAAATCAAGTCGCAGACGGTGTTCATGGGGGACTTCCCCCTGATGACGGACAAGGGCACGTTCATCATCAACGGCACCGAGCGGGTGGTGGTCTCGCAGTTGGTGCGTTCGCCGGGGGTCTACTTCGAGAAGAGCCAGGACAAGTCATCCGATAAGGACGTCTTTTCCGCCAAGATCATCCCATCGCGGGGAGCCTGGCTGGAGTTCGAGATCGACAAACGCGACACGGTAGGCGTGCGGATCGACCGCAAACGTAAGCAGTCGGTGACCATCTTCCTCAAGGCACTGGGTGTCACGGAAGAAGAGATCAAGGTCGCGTTCAAGGATTTCCCAGCGGTCTTGGAGACACTGGCGCGGGACAACATCTCGGCCGAATCCAACGAGGTCAAGAACCTGACGGTCCCAGATGAGATCAAAGAGAAAATCCAGCAGCTAGCACTGGTTGACATCTACCGGAAGATCCGGCCGGGCGAACCGCCCACAGTCGAAGCCGGCCGCAACCTGCTGGACACGTTCTACCTGAACTCGAAGCGGTACGACTTGGCCAAGGTGGGGCGCTACAAGGTCAACCGCAAACTCGGGTTGGACCCCGCCACCAAGTCATCCACGTTGCGGGTCGAAGACATCATCGCCACCATCAAGTATCTGGCGGCGCTCCACGCCGGTGACCAAGAACTGGCCGGAGAAGCGAACACGGTGCGGGTGGAAACCGATGACATTGATCACTTCGGTAACCGGCGCATCCGGGCGGTCGGCGAACTGATCCAAAATCAGGTCAGGACTGGGTTGTCCAGGATGGAGCGGGTGGTGCGGGAACGCATGACCACCCAGGACGTGGAGGCGATCACACCGCAGACCCTGATCAACATCCGCCCAGTGGTGGCCGCGATCAAAGAGTTCTTCGGCACGTCTCAGCTATCCCAGTTCATGGATCAAAACAACCCGTTGGCCGGTCTGACGCACAAGCGGCGCCTCTCGGCGCTGGGCCCAGGCGGGCTGAGCCGGGATAGGGCCGGCATGGAAGTCCGGGACGTTCACCCCTCGCACTACGGCCGGATGTGCCCCATTGAGACTCCTGAGGGTCCCAACATTGGGCTGATCGGTTCGCTGGCGACGTATGGGCGGATCAACCCGTACGGGTTTATCGAAACCCCGTACCGGGTGGTGACGGCGGGTCGGGTGACGGACGAAGTCCGCTACTTGACGGCCGATGACGAAGACCGTTACGTCATAGCGCAAGCCAACGCCCCCCTAGAGGCGGACGGCACGTTTGTCGAGGAGCGCGTCTTGGCCCGCACCCGCGGCGGCGAAGTGGAGTATGTGCACGCCTCGGATGTGTCCTACATGGATGTTTCGCCGCGCCAAATGGTGTCGGTGGGTACCGCCATGATTCCGTTCTTGGAGCATGATGACGCCAACCGCGCGTTGATGGGCGCCAACATGCAGCGCCAGGCTGTGCCGCTGGTCCGCTCCGAAACGCCGCTGGTGGGCACCGGCATGGAGTTGCGGGCGGCGATTGATGCGGGCGACGTGATCATCGCTGACAAGGACGGCATTGTCCGGGAGGTCAGCGCGGATGCGATCACCGTGGATGGTGTGGACGGCTCCGAACGGGTCTACCGGGTCGCCAAGTTCCAACGTTCCAACCAGGGCACCAGCTATAACCAGCGGGTTGTGGTGGATGAAGGCGATGAGATCAAAGCTGGCCAAGTGCTGGCGGATGGTCCATCGACGGACCAGGGCGAATTGGCGTTGGGCCGCAACTTGCTGGTGGCGTTCATGAGTTGGGAGGGCCACAACTATGAGGATGCGATCATCTTGTCGCAGCGTCTGGTCCAAGATGACATCCTCAGCTCAATCCATATCGAAGAACACGAAGTAGATGCCCGCGACACCAAGTTGGGTGCTGAGGAAATCACCCGGGACATCCCGAACGCCCCGGAGGAATCTCTCGCTGACCTGGATGAACGCGGGATTATCCGGATTGGTGCGGAGGTCCAGGCGGGTGATGTGCTGGTCGGCAAGGTCACCCCGAAGGGTGAGACGGAGTTGACTCCGGAGGAGCGGTTGCTCCGCGCGATCTTCGGCGAGAAGGTCAAGGAGGTCCGTGACACGTCCCTGAAGGTGCCGCACGGTGAGTCCGGCACGGTGATTGGGGTGCGGGAGTTCTCCAAGGACGATGGCGACGAGCTGGCCCCCGGCGTCAACCAGGTGGTGCGGGTCCACATTGCGCAGCGGCGTAAGATCACGGACGGCGACAAGCTGGCGGGCCGTCACGGCAATAAGGGTGTGATCTCGAAGATTCTGCCGGTCGAGGACATGCCGTTCTTGGAGGATGGCACGCCGGTTGATGTGATCTTGAACCCGCTGGGTGTGCCAGGCCGCATGAATGTGGGTCAGGTGCTGGAACTCCACATGGGGTGGATTGCGTCGCGCGGTTGGAAGGTGGAAGACACGTCTGCTGAGTGGGCTCGCCGGTTGGGTCCGGCGGTGTTGGAGGCCCCGCCCGGCCAGCCGATCGCCACGCCGGTGTTCGATGGCGTCCGTGAAGACGAGTTGACCGGTCTGCTGGCGTCGACTATCCCGAACCGGGATGGCCAGCGGCTGGTGGATCAGGATGGCAAGGCGATGCTGTTCGATGGCCGCAGCGGCGAGCCGTTCCCGGAGCCGGTGGCGGTCGGGGAGATGTATATCTTGAAACTGCATCACCTGGTGGATGACAAGATTCATGCCCGGTCGACTGGTCCGTATTCAATGATCACGCAGCAGCCGCTGGGCGGTAAGGCCCAGTTCGGTGGTCAGCGGTTCGGCGAGATGGAGGTGTGGGCGTTGGAGGCCTATGGTGCCGCTTATGCCCTACAAGAGTTGTTGACTATCAAGTCTGATGACGTGGTGGGCCGGGTCAAGGTCTATGAGGCGATCGTCAAGGGTGAAAACGTCCACGAACCGGGCATACCTGAATCGTTCCGGGTGTTGATGCAGGAGATGAAGTCGCTGTGCCTGAATGTGGATGTGTTGTCGGCGGACGGCGAGGTGATTGAGATGCGTGACTCGGATGATGAGGTCTACCGGGCTGCTGAAGAGCTGGGGATTGACTTGGCCCGCCGTCCGGATGCGTCCTCAATTGACGAGATCTGAGCCCTGAGGCTCCGGTCGCCTGGGCTGGGGCTAGTTGGGCTCAGCCGGGTTGGACTGAGGGTTGATTGGACTGAAGGGGCGGCCCTAGGGCCGCCCCCACACAAAACTAGAAAGTATTAATAAAGGAAGGGACTGACTTGCTGGACGTCAACATCTTCGACGGAATCAAGATCGGTTTGGCCACGGCGGATGACATCCGTAGCTGGTCGCATGGCGAGGTCAAGAAGCCTGAGACAATCAACTACCGCACGCTCAAGCCGGAGAAGGAAGGCTTGTTCTGCGAGAAGATCTTCGGGCCGACCAGGGACTGGGAGTGCTCTTGCGGGAAGTATAAGCGTGTCCGGTTCAAGGGGATCATCTGCGAGCGGTGTGGCGTGGAAGTGACTCGTTCCAAGGTGCGCCGGGAACGGATGGGCCACATTGAGTTGGCTGCGCCGGTGACGCACATCTGGTACTTCAAGGGTGTGCCGTCACGTCTGGGCTATTTGTTGGATTTGGCGCCGAAGGACCTGGAGAAGGTCATCTACTTCGCTGCTTACATGATCACTGATGTGGACGAAGAGGGCCGCGCGGAGGACTTCGACTCGTTGCACAATCAGATCGAGTTGGAAAAGTCCAAGATCCAAACGGAAGCCGACCTGGCGCTGGATGCCCGCCTGAACAAACTCCAAGCCGACTTGAAGGAACTTGAGGCGGCTGGGGCGAAAGCGGCGGCGGCGCGCAAGGTGGATAATTCCGCGAAGCGTGAATTGGCGGCGATCCGTGACCGGGCGAAGAAGGAAACGGATCGGCTGGATGCGATCTGGGACCGGTTCGCCAACCTGAAGGTCGCTGATCTCGAAGGCGATGAGCTGCTCTACCGGGCTATGCAAGACCGGTTCGGTAACTATTTCAAAGGCGCGATGGGTGCTGGCGCGATCCAGCGCCGGTTGGAAACTTTTGATCTAGAAACAGAGTCGCAAGTTCTGCGCGAGATCATCAAAACGGGTAAGGGTCAGCGCAAGATTCGGGCGCTCAAGCGCCTGCGGGTGGTTAATGCGTTTCTTCAGACCGACAACCGCCCGGAGGGCATGGTGTTGGATTGCATCCCGGTGATCCCGCCGGATCTGCGTCCCATGGTCCAGTTGGATGGCGGCCGTTTCGCCACATCCGACCTGAATGACCTGTACCGCCGTGTGATCAACCGGAATAACCGGCTCAAGCGGCTGTTGGACCTGGGTGCGCCAGAAATCATTGTCAACAACGAGAAGCGGATGCTCCAAGAAGCGGTCGATTCGTTGTTCGACAACGGCCGGCGCGGCCGCCCGGTGACCGGTCCTGGTAACCGCCCTTTGAAGTCGATCAGCGACATGCTGAAAGGCAAGCAAGGCCGGTTCCGTCAGAACCTGTTGGGTAAGCGGGTGGACTATTCGGGCCGGTCTGTGATTGTGGTTGGGCCAACCCTGAAACTGCACCAGTGCGGGTTGCCTAAAGCAATGGCGTTGGAGTTGTTCAAACCGTTCGTGATGAAGCGGCTGGTAGAACTCCAGCATTCGCAGAACATCAAGAATGCGAAAAAAATGGTCGAACGCCAGCAGTCGGTGGTGTGGGACGTGCTGGAAGAGGTCATCACGGAGCACCCGGTGCTGCTCAACCGGGCGCCCACGCTGCACCGGTTAGGTATTCAGGCGTTCGAGCCGCAACTGGTCGAGGGCAAGGCGATCCACCTGCATCCGCTGGTGTGTGGCGCGTTCAACGCGGACTTCGACGGCGACCAGATGGCGGTCCACCTGCCGCTTTCGGCTGAAGCGCAGGCTGAGGCTCGCATCTTGATGCTGAGTTCGAACAACATTTTGAAGCCGTCGGATGGCCGCCCGGTGACCATCCCAACCCAGGACATGATTATCGGGATCAACCATTTGACCACCCAGCTTGACGGTACGCCCGGTGAGGGCCGCCGGTTTGCCTCCCCGGCGGAGGCGATTATGGCGCACGATGCCGGCGAGTTGGCTTTGGGTGCCAAGGTCACGATCCGGATCGCGGACTATATCCGTCCGGCGGAACCGGGTGCCGAAGACCCGAATATTGGTCCTGAATCGGTGGATCTGGAAACCACTTTGGGCCGGGCGCTGTTCAACGACGCGTTGCCGGTGGACTATCCGTATGTCAACGAGATGGTGGATAAGAGTGGGCTCAGTTCTATCGTCAATGATCTGGCGGAGAAGTATCCCAAGGTGGAGGTGGCGGCTGCGCTGGACGCATTGAAGGAGGCCGGGTTCCACTGGGCCACGCGGTCTGGTGTGACGATCAGCTTCAGCGATGTGGTGGCTCCGGCCGCGAAACAAGACATCTTGAACCGGTATGAGGCGCAAGCCGAATCCGTCCAGGAGCAGTATGACGAGGGCCTGATCACTGACGAAGAACGCCGTCATGAACTGATCGAGATCTGGACCAAAGCGACCGACGAAGTCGATGAGGCGATGCGGGCCAACTTCCCTGAACGCAACACCGTCTACCGGATGGTTTCTTCGGGGGCGCGCGGCAACTGGATGCAGGTTCGCCAGATCGCGGGTATGCGTGGGCTGGTGGCGGACCCGAAGGGTGAGATCATTCCGCGGCCAATCAAGTCGAACTACCGCGAGGGCTTGTCTGTGGTGGAGTACTTCATTGCGACCCACGGTGCCCGCAAGGGCCTGGCGGACACTGCTCTGCGGACAGCCGACTCGGGGTATTTGACGCGGCGCTTGGTGGATGTGTCGCAAGACGTGATTGTGCGCGAGGAAGACTGCGGGACGGAACGGGGGCTGGTCTTGCCGATCTCGCAGGTCAGTGCGGACGGCAAGGTGCGGCGCCACCCCAAGGTGGAGACTTCTGTGTTTGCGCGGACGCTCGCCACTGACGTGGAAAACGCGGACGGTGAGGTGTTGGCGGAGGTCGGGATGGATGCCGGCGATGTGATGATCGATGCGCTGATCGCGGCGGGCGTCACCGAGGTCAAGGTGCGTTCGGTGCTGACCTGCGAATCGCGAGTCGGGACTTGTGCCATGTGCTATGGCCGTTCGTTGGCGACCGGGAAACTGGTTGATATCGGTGAGGCGGTCGGGATTATTGCGGCTCAGTCGATCGGCGAACCTGGCACTCAGTTGACGATGCGCACCTTCCACACCGGCGGTGTGGCCGCTGCGGATGACATCACGCAGGGTTTGCCCCGCGTCCAGGAGTTGTTCGAGGCGCGCACCCCGAAGGGCGAGGCCCCGATCGCGGAAGCTTCCGGCAAGATCAAGATTGATGATTCGGATCGCTTGCGTCAGATCATCATCACTGATCAGGACGGCTTGGAGCATCCGTACACGGTCTCGAAGCGGCAGCGTTTGCGGGTGGCCGATGGCGACCATGTCGAAGTGGGGCAGCCCCTCACCCAGGGCGCTGTGGACCCGAAGAAGGTCCTGCGCGTCCAAGGGCCGCGGAAAACTCAGGAACACCTGGTGCATGAGGTCCAGGAGGTTTACCGCTCTCAGGGCGTGGACATCCACGACAAGCATATTGAGGTCATTGTGCGGCAGATGCTGCGCCGCGTGACCGTGCTTGAGCCGAACGACACGAACCTGCTGCCAGGCGAGTTGGTGGCCCGTGACCGGTTCGAGGATGAGAACCGGCGCGTGTTGGCAGAAGGCGGTCAGGGCGCCCAGGGGCGCCCCGAGTTGATGGGTATCACCAAGGCGTCCTTGGCGACTGATTCCTGGCTGTCCGCTGCGTCCTTCCAGGAAACCACCAGGGTTTTGACCGAAGCAGCGATTTCTGGCAAGCAGGATCCGTTGCTGGGGCTGAAAGAGAACGTGATTATAGGTAAACTGATACCGGCTGGTACCGGTTTGCCGCGCTACCGGTCGGTCGTGGTGGAACCAACAGAAGAAGCAAAAGCCGAACTGTATCCGGCCTTCGGCTATGAGGAGATTGTCGACTACCCCACATTGGGTACCGACGACATCCTGCTCGAAGACTTGGGTGCACTCGACTTTGACGACTTCGCCGAGTAGGGGCGAAGCGCCGCTGATGCTGCCCGGGGGCGGCGCGGTGTCGGCGGCGACCCCGCCCCGGTCCTTCGGGACTTAGCGCTTGGCGATGGGCCGATGCCGTCCGGCACATGCTGGGCGGCGGTCGGTCCCCTTCACGGCAGGCACGGCATCGGCGGGCGGTTAGCCTATCCGGGGGTGCGTTGGGCGGCGGGCGGTCCCGGATCGGGGGAAACGGCATCGTGCGGCGGGCGTACTACCTCCCGCTTTGACGTGGCGTGAACTGGGGATGTACGCTAACTGCTCGTGTGCCCGCCTTAGCGGGTCGCCGTTGCGCGCTCGCGCGCACTCAAACCACTTTTCCGTAACCAAACCAAGATGGAGAGCCAGTGCCCACTATCCAGCAGTTGGTCCGCAAGGGACGGACCGCCAAGGCAGGGAAAACGAAGACCCCTGCTTTGAAGGGATCCCCGCAACGCCGTGGTGTCTGCACGCGCGTTTACACCACCACTCCGAAAAAGCCGAACTCGGCGCTGCGTAAGGTGGCGCGCGTCAGGCTGTCGAACGGCACGGAGGTGACGGCGTATATCCCGGGGGTGGGGCACAACCTGCAGGAACACTCGATTGTGCTGGTGCGTGGCGGCCGCGTGCGGGACCTGCCCGGCGTGCGGTACAAGATTGTGCGCGGCGCGTTGGACACCCAAGGGGTCCGCGGACGCCAGCAAGCCCGGTCACGGTACGGCGCGAAGAAGGAGAAGAGCTAATGCCCAGGAAGGGCCCGGCGCCCAAGCGCCCACTGGTACAAGACCCGGTCTACGGCAGTCCGTTGGTGACCCAGCTAGTCAACAAGGTACTGCTGGACGGCAAGAAAACAATTGCTGAGGGGATTGTGTACGGCGCTTTGCGTGGCGCCGCAGAAAAGACCGACACGGACGCAGTAACCGTTTTGAAGCGCGCGTTGGATAACATCCGGCCGTCGTTGGAAGTCAAATCCCGGCGGGTGGGCGGCGCCACCTACCAGGTGCCCGTCGAGGTCAAGCCAGGCCGGGCCACCACCTTGTCGCTGCGCTGGCTCGTGGGATATTCGCGGGCGCGGCGGGAAAAGACCATGACGCTGCGGCTGATGAACGAGATCATCGACGCCTCCAATGGCCTAGGCGCCGCCGTCAAGCGCCGCGAAGACACCCACAAGATGGCGGAGGCCAACCGCGCCTTCGCCCACTACCGCTGGTAACCGCCAGGCGGTGGGCGTGCCGCGCGCTCGCCCAAAGACGCAGATGAGAGAGATAAGGACACTCCTTTGGCACTCGACGTGCTGACTGACCTGAAGCAGGTCCGCAATATCGGCATCATGGCGCACATTGATGCCGGCAAGACCACTGTGACCGAACGCATCTTGTTCTACACGGGGATTAACTACAAGATCGGCGAAACGCACGATGGCGCCTCCACCATGGATTGGATGGAGCAAGAACAAGAACGCGGCATTACGATCACTTCTGCGGCGACCACGTGCTTTTGGAAAGATCATCAGATCAACATCATCGACACGCCCGGGCACGTTGATTTCACCGTGGAGGTGGAACGTTCGCTGCGGGTGCTCGATGGCGCCGTTGCCGTTTTCGACGGCAAAGAGGGGGTAGAGCCCCAGTCGGAGACGGTCTGGCGTCAGGCGGACAAGTACAATGTGCCGCGGATTTGCTTCGTCAACAAGATGGACAAACTCGGGGCAGACTTCTTTTTCACGGTCAAGACCATTGTGGACCGCTTGGGTGCGCGCCCTGTGGTGATGCAGTTGCCGATCGGCGCCGAGAATACCTTCCGTGGTGTGGTTGACCTGTTGGAGATGCGTGCTTTGACATGGGCCGGCGAGGTCCAAAAAGGCGAAGACTACAAGATTGAGCCCATTCCGGAAGACTTGGTGGAGCAGGCCGGGGAGTACCGCGCCGCGATGATTGAGGCGGTTGCCGAGGCCTCTGATGAGTTGTTGGAGAAGTACCTTGAGACCGGGACTTTGAGCAATGCTGAAATCAGGGCTGGTTTGCGGTCTATGACCGTGGCCGGTGAGGTCTTCCCGGTGTTTTGTGGTTCGGCGTTCAAGAATAAGGGCGTCCAGCCGATGCTGGATGCGGTGATTGACTATTTGCCTTCGCCGCTTGAGGTTCCGCCAATGATCGGGTTTGATACGAAGGATGAATCCCGCGAGATTGTGCGTGAGCCGTCGGCTAAGGAGCCGTTCGCTGGGTTGGCGTTCAAAGTTGTGGCACATCCGTTCTATGGTAAGCTGACTTACGTGCGGGTTTACTCCGGTCACGTGGCGCAGGGCGCTCAGGTGCTGAACTCCACCAAAGCGCGCAAGGAACGGATCGGCAAGCTGTTCCAGATGCACTCCAACAAAGAAAACCCAGTGCCGGACATCACGGCGGGCCACATTTACGCTGTGGTCGGGTTGAAAGACACCACGACCGGCGACACGCTGTGCGACCAGACACACCCGGTGATCCTGGAGTCCATGACGTTCCCGGAGCCGGTTATCCAGGTCGCCATCGAGCCGAATTCACGCAGTGACCAAGAGAAACTGTCCACCGCTATCCAGAAATTGGCCGAGGAAGACCCGACCTTCCGTGTCTCGCTGAATGAGGACACCGGCCAGACCATCATTGCGGGGATGGGCGAGTTGCATCTCGATGTGCTGGTTGACCGGATGCGGCGCGAGTTCAAAGTGGTAGCGAACATCGGCAAGCCGCAGGTGGCCTACCGGGAAACCATCCGCCGCAAGGTGGACAAGGTGGATTACACCCACAAAAAGCAGACCGGCGGTTCCGGGCAATACGCCAAGGTTGAGGTTTCGTTCGAGCCGTTGCCGTTGGACGGCGAAGCGACGTTCGAATTCGTCAACAAGGTGGTCGGTGGCCGTGTGCCCCGGGAATACA
Source organism: Bifidobacteriaceae bacterium (assembly GCA_031278675.1). Classification (GTDB taxonomy): domain Bacteria; phylum Actinomycetota; class Actinomycetes; order Actinomycetales; family WQXJ01; genus JAIRTF01. The sequence goes on along the minus strand of JAITJY010000082.1, from coordinate 7,946 downwards.
TCCCGTCGGTTGAAGCCGGCATTCTGGACGCGATGAGTTCTGGCCCGCTCGCGGGCTACCCTGTCGTGGGCCTGAAGGCCACGCTGCTAGATGGGCAGTATCATGATGTCGACTCTTCGGAATTGGCCTTCAAGACGGCTGGCTCAATGGTGTTCCGTGAGGGCGCCAGACGCGCCGACCCGGCCCTGCTGGAACCAATCATGGACGTCGAAGTGCGGACCCCAGAGAAGTACATGGGTGAAGTGATCGGCGACCTGAATTCACGGCGGGGACACATTCAGTCGATGGAGGACGCGACTGGCGTCAAGGTGGTGCGTGCCAGGGTGCCTCTGTCGACCATGTTCGGCTATGTCGGGGACCTCCGCTCCAAGACCCAGGGGCGGGCGGTCTACACGATGCAGTTCGACAGCTATGCTGAAGTTCCCCGAAGCGTTGCTGAGGAGATCATAAAGAAGACCCGGGGCGAGTGAGTCTAGCGGTCCATTAAAGTAGTACAGAAAAGAAAAACCGTAGGAGACTTGCGCGTCGCCCTATAGCCGGTCCTTAGCAAAGGACCCGGCCGGCCTAGACCGGCCAAGGCAGACCCACAGGTGCAACTACTCAAGTCCTTAGGAGGGACCCAGTGGCTAAGGCCAAGTTCGAGCGGAACAAGCCGCACGTGAACATCGGCACCATCGGACACGTTGACCACGGCAAGACCACTTTGACCGCGGCCATCACCCGGGTGCTGCATGACGAATTCCCGGAGTTGAATCCGTTCACACCGTTCGATGAGATCGACAAGGCGCCGGAAGAGAAGCAGCGCGGCATCACGATCAACATCGCACACGTCGAATACGAGACAGCTAAGCGGCACTATGCGCACGTGGACGCGCCGGGTCACGCCGACTACATCAAGAACATGATCACCGGCGCTGCCCAAATGGACGGCGCGATCCTGGTGGTTGGCGCGGATGACGGGCCCATGGCCCAGACCCGTGAGCATGTTCTGCTGGCCCGCCAGGTGGGTGTGCCGTCGCTGCTGGTCGCCCTGAATAAGGCGGACATGGTAGAAGACGAGGAAATCCTGGAACTGGTCGAACTCGAAGTACGCGAACTGCTCGGTTCGCAGGGCTTCGATGAGGACGCACCGGTCATCCGTGTTTCCGCCCTGAAGGCGTTGGAAGGCGACCCGGAATGGTCCAAGGGTGTCAAGGAACTGATGGATGCCGTGGATGACTACATCCCCGACCCAGTCCGTGACATGGACAAGCCGTTCTTGATGCCGATCGAGGATGTTTTCACCATCACCGGCCGGGGCACCGTGGTGACTGGCAAGGTGGATCGGGGCAAGCTGCCGATTAACTCTGAGGTTGAGATCTTGGGCTTGCGTCCCACTCAGAAGACCATCGTCACCGGGATCGAGATGTTCCACAAGTCGATGGATGAAGCGTGGGCTGGTGAGAACTGCGGTCTGCTGCTGCGCGGCATCAAGCGCGAAGAGGTGGAGCGGGGACAGGTCGTGGCTAAGCCCGGCACCATCACCCCGCACACCAACTTCGAGGCGCAGGTCTATGTGCTGAACAAGGACGAAGGCGGCCGGCACAACCCGTTCTATTCGAACTACCGCCCGCAGTTCTATTTCCGCACCACTGACGTGACCGGTGTCATCACCCTCCCGGAGGACGTCGAGATGGTGATGCCCGGTGACAACACCGCCATGACCGTTGAGTTGATCCAGCCGATCGCGATGGAAGAAGGCCTAGGCTTCGCCATCCGCGAGGGCGGCCGCACAGTCGGCTCCGGCCGGGTCACCAAGATCCTGAAGTAGCTCCGCGCTAAACAAAGGGGGTCGAGGCCAACGCCTCGACCCCCTTTAGCATCCCCCGCACTCCCCGTTTTCCTGCCGCCCCTCGTCCCTCCGGGTCTCCTGCCCCGTCCCGGCATTCCGCCGCCGTCCCGGTCTCCCGTCGCCCCCGGTTTCTTACCGCGTGCTCGTCCCGGCCCCCTTCCCGTCGCCGTCCCGGTCTCCTGTCGCGTCCCTCGTCCCGGCCCGGCGCTTCGGTTTCCGGCCGGGGTGTGACCGGTTTGGGCAGTTTGACGACTGTGGGGCCGGGGGAGCGGGCTGGAGTTGCGGCATCGTCGCAGGTCAGCGCGTTGCGGGGAATCTGGGGGGTCTGCGAAAAGTGATCAAACTGCCCAAACCGGTGGCCTGACGCGGATTTGCCGGTCCCGGCCCATCGGTTTCCTGCCGGGACGCTCAGAATGCGGACAGATTCGGGGGTGGGCTGCGGCGGTCGGCGATCCGCCGCACACTGGCCGCATGAGGCGTGTAGTTGAGGGTGGGACGCCGAACTATCTGCGGACCTGCACGTACCGTGTTTGTGGGGGTCGGTCGGGGATTGCCCGGCGGGGCGCGGCTCGGGCTCCTAACGCCGCCGACCCGGCGCCGGAGCAGCGCAAACGCCCTGGTCAGGGCGGTACGGTGGTGCCGTTGAACACACCGCGCGTTGGCGAGGCGAAGCCTCGGCCAGCCCAGCCACCTAACCGCTACCCGCATCCTGCGGCGGGGCCTTGGCCTGGGCGGCCTGCGGCGGAGCCTTGGTCGGGAGGGTCGGCTGCGGAGTCTCGGTCGGGCGGGTCGGCTGCGGGGCCTTGGCCGGGGCGGTCGGCGGAGGGGTCTCGGTCGGGAGGGTCGGCGGCGAGGCCTTGGCCGGGGCGGTCGGCTGCGGAGTCTCGGTCGGGCGGGTCGGCTGCGGGGTCTTGGTCGGGGCGGTCGGCGGCGGGGTCTCGGTCGGGAGGGTCGGCTGCTGGGCCTTGGCCTGGGCAGCCTGCGGCGGAGCCTTGGTCGGGAGGGTCGGCGGCGGGGTCCTGCTCGGTACAGTCGTCGGCGGCGGGGCATTGGCGGGGGCGGTCGGCGGGCGGACGATGCCAGGGACGGGTCGCGCCGGGGGACCCGGCGCCTCGGGGCAAGGCTCGCCGGTCAGCGTTGATTCTCGCCGGGATTGGTCTGGTGGTGGGCGGAGCCACCGCCCTGGCGCTCGGCTGGATCTACACCCCAGTGGCGGCTTGGGCCGCGATCTGCGTGGCCTACCTGATCCGGGTTTGGCGGGGAATCTGGCGACTCGGAGCGCGGGAAACCGCGCTCCACGCCACGCGCGAAGACCCGGGCCACACCGTGATGGACGTGATGTTGGTCGCAGCGGCGATCGCGTCCCTGATTGACCTGGTAGGCGTGCTTGCCGCATCGCGCAGTTTGCCCGCTCCGGTCCGGACGGCTCACGCCGGTGCGGCGGTGGTCTCAGTGGCGCTGTCTTGGGCGCTCATCCACACACTGTTTACTCTGCGCTACGCCAGGCTTTATCATCAGAAGTCCGCCGGTCTGAGCTTCAATCAGGCGGACGCCCCAAACTACTGGGACTTCGCCTATGTGGCGTTCTCCATCGGCATGACCTATCAGGTAGCAGACACCCCAGTAGACACCCAGGCCATGCGACGCGAGGTGTTCCGGCACGCACTCCTGTCCTACCTGTTCGGCACTTTGATTCTGGCGGCGGCGGTGAATCTGCTGGTCGCGTTGGTTGGTCGCTGATCGCGGTGGAAACACTGCCGGTAGCTGGATTGCTGTTCTGCGGTGGCGGGGGCTGGGGGTGGGGCGACGGCATCGGGCAGGGGGTGGGTGCAACGTTCTGACCTGGGCGGATGGCTGCTTGCTGGGGCGGGGCGAGTTCGGGGCTCGCGGTTCGGCGCGGCGGGCAGGTTCAGGGAACGGTCAGATCCGATCGCTAGTCTGACCCCTGACGAACCCGAACCCCGATAGGATGGAAGCATCCTGTCAGACTCAGAGAGGAGCGCATAGTGGAAGAGTCACAGCCCTCAGAATTCCAGTTCGAGATCGAGCAGGTCTTCTTGGTCGACAATGGGACCGCGATCTCGGGACTGGTCGAACTCGGGAGCATAATCCCAGGTCAAACCGTTGATATACACGGCTTACACTCCAAACGTCACGGCCGGATTGAGGCCATCGTGGTCGATGGCGACCGCGTCGAGGGCGTAGAGCCAGGCCAAATCTGTACGTTGTTGGTGGTGGAACTGACTGCGGGTCACATTGGCCCGGGGATGCTCGCCACCCACGCTGGCGGCGAGCGCCACAAAGAACTCCGCGCGCGCATGCCGCGCGAGTATTCGCCCGCCGCCGCGTAAAGCCCGCCGCGCTGCGCGGGCCTGATTGTGGTCCGCTGTGCGGGGGTTGATTGTGGTGCGCAATGCGGGGGTTGATTGTGGTCCGCTGTGCGGGGGTTGATTGTGGTCCGCAATGCGGGCGCGGCCAGGCGAGGTTGGTTTCGGGGGCGCGCTAGGCGCTTCGCGCCAGTGGTGTGGACCGGGCGGCCCAGGCGCGCGATGATTACCAAGTGAATCAGTTCAGCGAGATCTGGGTTTCCCTGCCGCTGTGGGGGTGGGGCCTCGCCGCCGTGGCCGCCTTCCTGGTCGGATTCTCCAAGACCGGGATTGGCAATGTGGCGCTTCTGGCGGTAGCCGCCATGGCGGCGACGCTCCCAGCCAAAGAATCGACCGGCGCTGTGTTGGTGATGTATCTGGTGGCGGACTTGGTTGCCATCTGGGTTTACCGCCAGCACGTCGAGTGGAAAATGATCGCCTCCCTGATCCTCCCGGTGCTGGTGGGCCTAGCCATTGGTGCAGTCTTCCTGGCCTGGGTCAGCGACCTGGCGCTGAAGCGCACCATAGGCGTGATTGTGCTGATTCTCCTGGTTATGGGTTTGCGGCCAGACAAACTCAAGGCCGAACGGCGGATTGTCCGCTACGGGTACGGCTCCCTGTCTGGGTTCACCACCATGGTCGCCAACTCCGGCGGACCGGCGTTCAGCCTGTACCTGCTGGCATCCCGGTTCGACAAGATGCGGTTCCTTGGCACATCCGCCTGGTTCTTCTTCGCGGTCAATGCGACCAAGCTCCCAATCTCGATCACTTTGGGGATCATCCGGCCATCCAATGCCCTATTCGCCCTGATCTTCACGCCGATCATCCTGGCCGGGACCTGGCTTGGCGTCTGGCTGGTCAAACGCCTGAACCAGAAACTGTTCGACGGCCTGGTCATGGCATTCGTCGCGGTAGCCGGCCTGTACCTGCTGCTCGGCTGATGCGTTCTGGTGGTCTTGCCGGAGGGGGAGAACCCCGGGTGTGGGGGGACGGCATCGTGCGCGGGGAGGGACTTCGCGCTGGGGGCCGTGATGTGGCACGATGGGAGGGTGAACGCACGCACCATCGTCATTATTGGGCGCGCCTAGCGGCTTGACCGCTCGGTGCGCGAACCTCTCGTCCCACTGGCGGGAGGTTTTTTGTTGCCCGCCACACCATGGCGGCCGGCGGGCAGCGCAACTCAACCCGGCAGACTCGACCCCAACCGAAGGAAACAACCATGATCGCCGAATTCCACGTCTACGACACCACGTTGCGCGATGGCGCCCAACAAGAGGGCATGAACCTCTCGGTGGCGGACAAACTGGCAATCACTGAACTGCTCGACCGGCTGGGGGTCGGCTATATCGAGGGGGGTTGGCCGGGCGCCATCCCGAAAGACACAGAGTTCTTCCAACGGCTGGCGAAAGAGGTCACCCTGACCAATGCGACGCTTGCAGCATTCGGGGCAACCCGCAAGGCAGGCACCACAGCAGCGGCTGATCCGCAGGTCAGAGCGCTGCTAGACGCTGCGACGCCAGTGGTGACACTGGTCGCTAAGTCGGACATCCGGCACGTTGAACGTGCCCTGAGGACCACGGCGCAAGAGAACCTGGCGATGATCGGGGACACGGTCTCGTTCCTGGTGGCCGAAGGCCGCAGGGTGTTCCTGGACGCAGAACATTTCTTCGACGGCTACCGGTTTGACCCCGCCTACACGGTCGAATGCGTTCGCACGGCCGCAGAGGCGGGCGCGGAGGTGGTGGTGCTGTGCGACACGAACGGCGGAATGCTCCCGCCGTGGGTTGCGCAGATTGTTGCGGAAGTCAAGGCCTTGGTGAACCACGCCTATGGCATTCATTGCCACAACGACACCGGTTGCGCGGTCGCGAACACTTTGGCCGCAGTCGGTGCGGGCGCAATGCACGTCCAGGGCACCATCAACGGCTACGGTGAACGCACCGGCAACGCTGACCTGACTGCTATCATCCCGAACCTGGTTGTCAAGAACGGTTTGGGTGCCGTCGGCCCCGCACAGTTGGCTGATTTGACCGCAGTGGCTCATGCGATCAGTGAAGTGACCAACATTGCTCCGTTTGCCCGCCAGCCTTATGTTGGGATGTCCGCCTTCGCCCACAAGGCGGGCTTGCACGCCTCCGCGATCCGCGTGGATCCTGATCTCTACCAGCACATTGACCCAGTTCTGGTGGGGAATGACAGGCGCATGTTGGTCTCGGAGATGGCGGGCCGAGCTTCCGTCGAACTCAAAGGCAAGGAGTTGGGTTTCGACTTGGCCGGCCAGAACGCGGTGCTGACCCGGATTACCGAAAAAGTCAAGGACTTGGAGGCGCAGGGTTACACGTTCGATGCCGCCGATGCATCATTCGAGCTTCTCTTGCGTGGCGAGTTGCCCAGCGGGCGGCCCGAATACTTCCGGGTCGAGTCCTGGCGGACCATTTCCGAGACCGCCCGGGGCGCGGCCGCTGGCGAAGCTGCCTCGGAGGCGACCGTCAAACTGTGGGCCGGCGAGCGCCGGTTTGTCGCCACCGGCGAAGGTAACGGTCCAGTCAACGCGCTGGATGCCGCCCTCCGGTTAGCGCTAACAGTTATCTATCCCGAATTGGAGCAGATCGACCTGGTGGACTACAAGGTCCGGATCTTGGATTCCGCGCGGGGCACCGATGCGGTCACCCGGGTGATGATCGAATCCACCAACGGCGCTGAGGTCTGGCGCACTGTGGGCGTGGGCAGCAACATCATTGAGGCCTCCTGGGAGGCCTTGACCGACGCGTTCACCTACGGTTTGCTCCGCGCGGGCGTGGCCGCGCGCACCGGCGCTGACTAACCCGCACCGGCGGGGCGGGGCGCCCGGCGGAGCCGGGGCACCGGAATGGCGCGGGGGACACCAGCCCCGGGGTAGGGGCGCCGGTAGGCGCCCGGCATGTGACCGGCGGCAGCCAGGACCGGGGTCACGCCGCTGACCAGCATCATCAGGTCAACAGGCAATGAGGTCGGCAGGAATGTGAAACCGTCGCAAGCCTCGGTCGCCACCCATTCGGCACAAGAGTCAGCCAGAGCGGCAGGCGTCCCAACGAACCTGATCCCGTCACCGCCCAACCGTTGCCCCAGGATCTCTTCGGCCAGATCCTTGCGCGCCTCAGCGTGCGCGGGCACATCCGCGAGGGTAATGGTCAGGTCCACGAGAACCTTCAACTGCGCCGGATCGCGGCCGGACTTGGCAGCGGCATCCTTCAAGGAACTGCGTTTGGCGGCAGCCTCGGAATGCGTCCCAACGGTGACGCGGGCGACATCAGCGCGCTCTACAGCCAAAGCGGCGCTGGCGGGATTGTCGGCGCGCATCACGGCGACGGGATGGCGAGGGGCCAGGCGGGCGTGGCCCGCCGAGGCCGCCCCATTCAGCTTCCTGCGGCGGAAAGCGCGTGCGGAGGCGGCGAGGCGTGTCAGGGGGTCGGCATCGGACCACGTGTCATCCACAATCGCGGTCAGCAACTCGCCGCTGTGGCCGGCGGGCGAACCGTCCTCGGCGAGCTGCAACTCCCAACCGTGCCGCCCGCTGGAGGCGATCTCTAGGCTGACCAGGGCCTCTAAGAGGGTGGACGGCTCCACCCAGCTGACGCGGACCAGGGGCACCAGGAACACACCTTCGGTGGCGGGCGCTAGCCGGGCTGCCAGGCGCACTGCGTCCAGACCGCCGCGCCGCCGCCCGGAGAACAGCGGATTGCCGGCCAGGGTGTCGTCGATCGAGATGT
>JAITJY010000055.1 GCA_031278675.1 Bifidobacteriaceae bacterium | reverse complement strand
GGGCTGGGGTGGGGGGGGGGGGGGGGTTCCTGGCGGGTGGGGGGGGGGGGGGGGGGGGGGGGGCCCGCCCCCGCCCCGACCAGCCCAGGCCCAGGTCAGCCGCCCATCATGGGGCGGCCCCCAGCACCGGCTCCGCCAGGCATCTGACCAGCCCCACCGGCCCCGCCGGGCACCACGTTGACCGAGAACTGACCGCCCCCGGACAGGCCTCCGACCAGGGACGAGTTCGCGGAACGCGAAGAGGATTCACTGATCACGTCCTTCGACAAGTCGGCCAGGACTACTTCTTCGCCGACGGCCACACCGTCCACGATTTCGGTCAACTCAGCACCGATTGCCCCGGCCGTGACGGGGACGTCGACCAGTTCGCCAGCGACCACCATCTGCACCGAGGTTTCACTCCCCGACACATGGACCGCCGAAGTCGGCACCGTCACAACACCGTCGCTCCGCGCTGCGGTGATTGTCACCTGGACGCTCGCCCCCGAGAACAGCACCGCATCCTTCTGGTCCACGGCCAACAGCACAGTGAAGGACGGCTCAGACGTGTTCGACTGGTTTACTATCCCGATCGATGCGACCAGCCCAGTCAACTCCTCCTGCGTCGAGCCGGCCGTAAAAGTCGCCGGATTCCCGACCGCGAGTTCCTTGATCGTTGTCAGCGGCAACGTCATCGTCACGGTGAAGCCTGCCCCGCCGTCCACGACAACCACCGCCTGCCCCGCCGTCACCGAGTCGCCCGCCGCCGCGTTGACCGCCACCACGGTCCCGCTGATCGCCGAAGTCACGCTCGCCCCCAGCCGCTCCTGCCGCACGATGCCGAGTTTCGCTTCCAGCAGCTCGATCTGCGCTTGGTCGCTTAGGATTTGCTCCGCAGTTATAGTGGCCGATGCCGTCCCCCCGCCAGCATTGCCGCCTTGCCCCCTAGCTGAACCGGTGGGAGTCCCGCCTGAGCCGCCCGGGTTCTCGGTGGAATTCCCGCCGGGGTTTTCTCCGGGATTCTCTCCCGGGTTTTCGCCGGGATTCTCACCCGGATTCTCCCCCGGGTCTTCACCCGGATTCTCACCCGGATTCTCACCCGGATTCTCTCCCGGATTCTCTCCCGGATTCTCTCCCGGATTCTCTCCCGGATTCTCTCCCGGATTCTCGCCCGGGTTCTCGCCGCCGCCATTTCCCAGGTCCAACTTGTCCACGACCGCCTGGAGCGCCTGGGCCGCTTGGTTCAGCGCGTCAGCTTTTTCAATCAAGCTGAGTTGGGCGGCGGCGAGGTCGCTGAGAGCGCCCTGAGCTGTGGCGATAGCCTCCTGGCAAGCCTGAAGCGACGCCTGGATCGCGAGTAGCTCCGCCTCGCCGCTGCCTGAATCGCCGTCACCGTCTCCGGAATCCCCATCCGCCGCAACGGGGAAAACTGCGGACAAGAACTCCGCGCACGCCGTGTTGCTGGTGTCCACCTCCGTTAGCGATGCGGCCAACAATGTGTTGACCACCTCGTATTGAGCCAACAATTCGTCCTGGGCCGCCTTGACTGCCTCACTCGCCGCCTTGACATCTTCCGCGCTGGAAGGCGGGTCCACCTCAGCGGCCGTTGAGGCGTTCACGGCGACGAACGCGCCCGCGCTGACCGCGCCCCTAGCGGAGTTGGCCCGGTAGGCGACCTGGGCCGCCGCCGCACCAGTGGACCCCGTCTGGTAGGCGACCGGGGTGGTTGTACTACCAGTGGCAGCCGCTTGGTAAGCGACCGGGGTGGTTGTACTACCGGTGGTAGACGGCTGGTAGGCGACCGGGGTCGTTGTGCTACCAGTGGACCCCGGCTGGTAGGCGACCGGGGTGGTTGTGCTACTGGTGGTAGACGTCTGGTAGGCAGCCGGGGCGGTTGTGCTACCGGTGGCAGCCGCTTCGTAGGCGACCGGGGTGGTGCCGCCGGTGGACGCAGTTGTGCCAGTTGCTGATGATGTGCCGTTGGCCTGGTCTTCCAGGTCTTGTGCCAGGGTTTCTTGGGCCTCGGCCAAGGCCTCTTCCGCCTCCGTAACCGCGTCATCCAGGTCCGTCGGATCGAGTTCTGCCAGGACCTGACCGGCCGCCACCGCGTCACCGACCGCCACGCCAATGTCCTGGAGGGTCCCGGCCACCTGGAAGGCAGCAGAATACATGCTGGTCAGACCCACGCTCCCCGTCCCGGAGGTGGTCTGGACCACCGAGCCCTCACCGGCCTGCGCCGTGCGGTATTGAGCCTCACCAGAGCGCGTTAGGGCGTATGCGCCAGCGCCACCACCAGCCAAAATGACCGCCACCACGGCCAGGGTGGCCGGCAGGCGCGACCGGCGCCGCCGCTGGAGCCGTGCCTTGGCGTCAGGCGCGCGTCCCGCCACGCCGACCCGGTTTGATTCAGTCCGTCGGCTCATGCCACCATCCCCTTATTCTGATCGGTGCTGTTGGACTCCCCGCTCTGCGGGGTGTCAGGAACCGTGCCGCCCCCAGAACCAGAGCCCGGTTCCCCGCCACCGGGCGTGCCCCCGCCGGCCCCACCACCGGACGCCCCGCCACCAGTTCCGCCACCGGGCATCCCGCCACCGGCGATGCCGCCACCGGTCCCGCCGCCAGGTGTGCCCCCGCCGGCCCCACCGCCACCAGTCCCACCACCGGGTGTCCCGCCACCAGTCCCGCCGCCGGGCGTCCCGCCACCGGCGATGCTGCCGCCAGCACCGCTGCCGCCAGGCACACCACCTGGTGCGCTGCCACGCGCAGCACCCACTGCGCTCTCATCCGGTACAGCTCCGCTTGGCATACCGCCAGGCGCAGCCCCACTGGGCATGTCGCCGGGGGCACCGCCGCCGCCAAAGCGGCCCCCGGCCCCGGTGCTTGTTGAGCACCCGGTCTCGCCGGGCTCAGACACCTCAAGCGAGGTGGCCTCAATCCGGCCCGCAGAATCGGCTTCGCCGAGCGCCACCACGCACTTGCCGACCTCCAACGCGCTGGCGTCAGCCGCCCGGGTAGTTGTGATGGTCGCATCCGCCAGTGTGAATGACCGGCTCGTCGCGGTCGCATCGTCTCCGAGAGCACTTTGTTCCACCGTGACCGTATCGCCTTCCACCGCCGTGACCTGGCCAAAGGCCATATTCCCCATCATCCCGGTGCCGCCTCGCGGCGCAGCGGTGAAATCTTCCTCGCCACTGGGTGGTTCAGCGGTGAACTCGCCGCCGGGATCGGGCGCACCACTCGGCCGGCCCTCCGGCATCCCGGACGGGAAATCGCCGGGCATCTCACCCTCGGGGAAGGTGCCGCTCTCGCCGCCAAGACCGGCGCCCCCGCCGCCAAATCCGGCGCCCCCGCCAAATCCGCCGCCGAGCGCGGCGCTGCAGTCGGCATCGTCCTCTGGTTGGCTCACCGCTACCGTGGTCGCGGCGAAGACCTCGCTGGCGGAACCGGCCGAGCCGGCCGAGCCGTCCGCACCAGCGGAACCGGTCCCGCCGGCCTCACCGGTCGCGCCGCTGGCCATGACGCAAACGCCCACGGTCACATCCGCCGCCGAGCCCTCCACCTGCGCGGTGATGGCGGTCGCGGCGGTGTAGACCACCGCCGTCTGCTTCTCGGAGTCCTGGACCTGCAACACGCCGCCGGCATTGGCAGCAATGGTGCCGCTGACCCCGGGGTTGGTGGGCGCTGCGGCCTGGCCGGACGGCTCGCCGCCCGCCGTGGTCCCGGGGGCCGCGCTGCCGGTGGTGGCGTCCTCAGTGTTGCCGCCAGCGCAGCCCGCCAGCAGGGCAAAGCCCGCAGCCAGGGCGACCACCGAGCGCAGCCGGCGGCCGGTGGGCTTGCCAGCGGCCATCCCGGCGGCAGGCAGCCAGCCGCGCAGCCCAGCACCGGCCGGCCCGGCGGCAGGCAGCCAGCCGCGCAGCCCAGCACCGGCCATCCCGCCGGGAGTGGCACGTCCGGCACCGGCCATCCCGCCGGTAGTGGCACGCCCGGCACCGGCCATCCCGCCGGTAGTGGCACGCCCAGCACCGGCCATCCCGCCGGTAGTGGCACGCCCAGCACGGGCCATCCCGCCGCTCGTCAGCCCGCCGCTGCGCAGCCGGCGGCCGGTGGGCTTGAATGCGAGGTTCATAAGATTCTCCTTATCCAACGTGGTACTCATTCAGCCCGCAACGCATCAATCGGGGCGAGCCTCGCCGCGCGCGTCGCCGGGTAAACACCAAACACAACGCCAATCCCCACCGCCACGGCCAACGCGCCAAACACGGCAGGCAGCGAGACAACAATCGACGATCCGATAGCGGTAGGTAGAGCCAAAGCCAGGACGATGCCGAGCCCCGCCCCACCGATCCCTCCGACCAGGCCCAGCGTGGTCGCTTCGACCAGGAACTGGCGGCGAATCACCCGGGGCGTGGCCCCGAGCGCCTTCCGCAAACCAATCTCGCGGGTCCGCTCGGTCACGGAGACCAACATGATGTTCATCACGCCAATCCCGCCCACGAGCAGCGCAATCGCGGCGATCCCGACCAGCAACACAGTCAATGCCCGGTAGACGGAGGTCGCCGTGGACACCAACGCATCCTGCGAAGAAATGGTGAAGTCGGCGTTGTCCGGGTCGCTCACACCATGCAGGTTAAGCAGCAGAGTCTCGGCCTCCTGGTACGCCGCCGACAGGTCCGTCTGGGAGGCGGCCTGGACGTAGATGGTCTGGACCGTGGTCGCAGTCGACCCGGAGATCTGCGCGGCGTAGGTCGCCATCGGCACCACGGCCAGATCATCAAGGTTGGTTGAACCGGATGCGCCCTGCTCCGCCAAAACCCCGATCACGTCATAGGAGATCGCATCGATTGTCACCGAGCGGCCCACCGCATAAGGGCTGCCGAACAACTCGGTGGCGGTCTCGGTGCCGAGCACAATGACGCTGGCGCCGGCTTCCGCCTCCGCCTCGGAGAAGAACTCCCCTTGGACCAGGCTCCGCGAGCGGACCTGCGGCCAGGATTGCGTGGCCCCGGTCACGGTGGTGGTCCAGTTGGTGTCGCCGTTTTCTAAGGACGCCGAAGTTGAGGACTCTGGCGCAACCCCGGCGATATCTGGGGCGGCAATCGCGGACTGGAGGGCGACGGCATCGTCCAAGGTCAAAGACGTACCTGAACCGAAGCCGCCGCGGATACCCTCCGCGCTGGTGGACGATCCGGGCGTGATGATCAGCAGGTTTGAGCCGAGCGAGGAGATGGATTCCGACACGTCCTTTTGCGTCCCCAACCCCAAACCGACCGTCAGGATCACCGCCGCGATCCCAATCAGAATCCCGATAATGGTCAGCACCGACCGCATCGCGTGCGACCGGATGGCGGTCAGGCCTGTGCGGAATGTCTCGACCCAGCTCATGTGCTTTCTCCCGCGTCTGGTCCAAAGTCTTCTTGATGGTCTGGTTCAAAGTCTTGTTGATTGGCCTGGTCAGCGATTGATTCAACGGTTGAACTAATATCTGGTTCAACGCTGCGTTCCACCACCAAGCCGTCCCGGACCTCGATCACCCGATCAGCGCGGCGGGCGACATCCCATTCGTGGGTGATCAGCACAATGGTGCGGCCTCCCCGGTGGATCGCGTCGAAGATATCCAGGATTTCGCCCGCCGATGCCGAGTCAAGATTTCCCGTCGGTTCGTCCGCTAACAGCATGGTCGGCTCGGTGACGAGGGCTCGGGCAATCGCGACCCGCTGTTGCTGACCACCCGATAGCTGGCCGGGCCGGTTGTCTATCTTGTCGCCGAGGCCGACCCGCTCCAAGGCTTCAAGGGCGCGGCGTTTGCGTTCGGCGGGCGGGACGCCGGCGTAGGACAGCGGCAACTCGACGTTGCGCCAAGCCGACATCGAAGGCAGCAGGTTGAACTGCTGGAAGACAAAACCGATGCGCCGGCCCCGGATCTCCGCCAACTCGTTCTCACCCATTTGGCCGACATCCTCGCCGACCAGCTCGTAGCGCCCCCCGGTGGCCACGTCGAGGCAGCCCAAAATGTTCATCAAAGTGGACTTGCCGGAACCGGACGGCCCCACCACGGCGACGTATTC
>JAITJY010000441.1 GCA_031278675.1 Bifidobacteriaceae bacterium | reverse complement strand
CAATACACCTGGCTGAGGATCACGCTGTGGCTCCGCAAGAAACACCGGAAGTCGAACTGGGCCACACTCCGACGGCGCTACCTGGCCAATGGCTGGTGGCCGGAGCACGACGGCATCGTCCTATTCGACTGCCGCGCGGTCCCGATCACCCGCTACCGCTACCGCGGCGGCCAGATCGCCAACCCGTGGACCCAGGGCCCAACCTGACCGACCACCGGCACGGGCCCGTGGAGAGCCGGATGCGGTGGAAGCCGCACGTCCGGTGTGCGCCACGAAGCGCACGGTTACCATCCCCCGCTCAGCGGGGATCGACTCGAAAGGAGGTCGATGGGTCCGGTGGCCTACCTGCGGGGGAAACCCTTGGCGGGGAAAAGAGCATGCCATTGATTCCTCCGGTCCGGGCTCGAACTGCTTGGGACGGAGCGGGGGTCGGACCCGCGCGGCAAGGTGAAAACTGAATTGATTGAACCCCAGCGTCCAGAAGGTGGAAGTGCGCGCCCGCCGGAAACAGCAGTTGAAACCGGTGGCGGCCCTGCCGGGGCACGAACCGGATGCCCTGGCAACTTTCGGGGCTGGCAGCGTCGCCCAGTGAGGGCGATCAAGGACGCGAACGGGGCGCCTAAACCGCGCTAGGACACGTGGGACCGTGACGAACGTGGGATCGCCTAAGGGGCGCGAGCCCTATGGCGACGGAGGCCTGGTATTAGTCGCCGGAGCAACGACCGGCCAAGGAGGGCGGGAGAGCCGCCCGCAGGGCGAAGCAGGCCAGAGGAAACGAAGAAACGATCCAGAAGGACGGAGGTACGCGAGATGCGGAGAGCTGACGCCGTGCTGGGCGTTTTGCGTGATAGAGGCAGGCGGGGTTTGCCTGTCGAGGGGCTGTATCGGCAGATGTTCAACCCGGAGCTGTACCTGCTGGCCTACGGCAACATCTACCCGAACAAGGGAGCGTTGACGCGGGGGGCCACGCGAGAGACGGCCGACGGGATGTCATTGGCCAAGATCGAGGGCATTATCCAGTTGATGCGGTCGGAGCGATATAGGTTCCAGCCGGTCAGAAGGGTGATGATCCCGAAGAAGTCCGGCGGGATGCGCCCGCTGGGTGTCCCGTCGTGGCCGGACAAACTGGTCGGCGAGGTGATGCGCCTGCTGTTGGAGGCGTGTCACGAGCCACGGTTCTCCGACCATTCCCATGGTTTCAGGCCTGATCGGGGCTGCCACACGGCGTTGCGGCAGATCGAACGGGTTTGGACGGGGACGACATGGTTCATTGAGGCTGACATCTCCGACTGCTTCGGGTCCATTGACCACGAGGTGTTGCTGGGCGTGCTGGCTGAGAGAATCCATGACGGGCGGTTCATCGAGTTGACGCGCCGGATGCTTCGGGCCGGGTATCTGGAGGGCTGGGAGCGCCGGGACACTTTGTCCGGGACCGCTCAGGGGTCCGGGTGCTCCCCGATATTGGCGAACATCTACCTCGACAGGCTCGACCGGTTCGTCGAAGACGAACTGATACCCAGCCACACGTCGGGGACGCGCCGCGCCAGGGACCATCGCTACGGGCAAGTTAGCGCGGCGATGGAGAAGGCTCGGCGGCACCACGACCGCGCCGAATACGCGCGGCTGGTGGCGCTGCGGCGAACGTTGCCCAGCCAGGACCCCGGTGATCCGGGTTACCGGCGGCTGCGGTACGTGCGCTACGCCGACGACGAGTTGCTGGGATTCGCCGGTCCCAGGAGCGAGGCCGAGCAGATCAAAGACGAGTTGGCCGCGTTCCTGCGCGGCCACTTGAAACTGGAGCTGTCGGAACGCAAGACCCTGGTCACCCATGCCCGCACGGGCAAGGCCAGGTTCCTGGGATATGACATTTGGGTGAGCGGCGACCAGACCAGGATCATCAACGGCCGGCGCTCTTTGTCCGGCCGGGTCCGCCTGGGCGTCCCGCCCGAAGTCATCCGGGCGAAATGCTCGCCTTGGATGGCGAAAGGCAAACCCGCCGCGCAGTCCCGGATGCTCAACGACGACGATTACGCGATCGTCGGGGAGTACGGGGCCGTGTATCGGGGGATCGTGCAGTACTACAAACTCGCGCACAACATCGCGAAATTGTGGAAACTCCGGTGGGTCATGGAGACTTCCATGCTCAAGACCCTGGCAGGCAAGCACCACTCGACCGTGACCGCCATGGCCCGTCGCCACAAGACACGGACCATGACCGAGCGCGGGTGGCGGACCTGCTTCGAGGCCCGCCTCGACCGGGGATCACGCTCCCCCCTGACCGCCAAGTTCGGGGAAATCCAGTTGATCAGGGACGACACCGCCCCGATCCGCGACCTGCGGCTAGAAGAGCCGGGCTTCCGCCACCGACAGATCGTCGGGCGGGTCAAAGCGCGGGTCTGCGAGCTGTGCGGACGGGCCGGGCAGACCGTCGAGGTCCACCAAGTCCGCTCCCTGGCCGCGCTGGACAACCCCAAAATGGACCAGCCATGGCACCAGATCATGCGCAAACGACGCAGGCTCACCCTCGTCGCCTGCCGTGACTGCCACGACCT
>JAITJY010000261.1 GCA_031278675.1 Bifidobacteriaceae bacterium | reverse complement strand
CTGACCTGCGGTGATGCTGAGGGGCGGAGATAAATTGAAACACTCGACGAAATCCAGGAGATAAATTGAAACACTCGCGGCCCCAAGCCGACGAGTTGGCACGCTCGGCGAGCCCATCGCGGCCCCAAGCCGACGGGTTGGCGCGACGGGCCCATCGCGGCCCCAGCCGCGTTGAGTGTTGCAATTTATCTCTTGGTCAGCGCCCAGGGGCAGATTTCATTCCGGGTCTTGTCCTCACACGCCCTGGTCCCCGCTGAACACGAGTCGCGAATCGCCGAATACGGTGCGACCACCGGAGCCGCCACACAGCCGGCGCGGCAACACCCCACAACCCCAACCAGCGGACTCTGCCAAGAGCCCTGGGCCGGCACCGGCGGGCGGGCATGGGCGGGCGTGGCTGGGCGGCATCGGGGGCGGGCATAGCCGGGCGGGGGGCGGCGTCGGCCTGTGAGTAGCGGCGTTGTGGCTGATCAGAGTGTTAGGCGGGTTCCGGGGTAGTCTTTGGTGCGTGCTAGAACCGAATGACGTGGGGAGCGGAGCGGGCGCGCCGACGCACTCTGAACAGGCGTTGGTTCGGCGGGCGAAGCGGGCGGCGTTACTCGAACGCGGGATCGAACCATACCCGGTTGGGGTGCCAATCACCGCAACTATCGCGGCGGTCCGGCGCGACTTCGAGGGCCTGGCGGCGGGGGAGCACACGGGCCAACGGGTCGGGGTGGCGGGTCGGGTGGTGTTCATCCGGAACACGGGCAAGCTGTGCTTCGGGACGCTCCAGGACGGGGCGGGACGCCGCCTCCAGGCCATGCTGTCGCAGGCGGAAGTGGGCCAGGACTCGCTGGAGCGCTTCAAGACGGAGGTGGATCTGGGCGATCATTTGTTTGTCCAAGGCGAGGTTATCGCCTCGAAACGAGGCGAGTTGTCGGTGCTAGCAGACGCTTGGCAGATCGCGTCGAAGGCGCTGCGCCCGCTGCCGGTGCTGCATTCGGAGCTGTCGGACGAATCGCGGGTACGGGACCGGGCGGCGGATCTCATTGTCCGCAGCGCGGCGCGTGAAGCGGTCCAGGTGCGTGCGGCGGTGGTGCGCGCGGTGCGCCACATGCTGGAGACGGAGGGCTTCACGGAGGTGGAGACGCCGATCCTCCAAACCCTTCATGGGGGCGCGGCGGCCCGCCCGTTCACGACCCACATGAACGCGTTTGACGTGGATCTTTACCTGAGGATTGCGCCTGAGTTGTTCCTCAAGCGCGCGGTGGTCGGCGGGATTGAGCGGGTTTTCGAGATTGGGCGCACCTTCCGCAACGAGGGGGTCGATTCGTCGCACGCGCCGGAGTTCACGTCGCTGGAGGTCTACCAGGCCTACGCGGATTACCTCACGATGGCGGACTTGACGGAGCGGATAGTTCGTGCGGCGGCGCGCGCGGCAGCCGAATCTGCCGGGTCAGCGTTGCACGATGCCGTCCAGGTCGATTTTTCGGCACCGTGGCAGCGGATCTCGCTTTACGGGTCGCTGAGTGAACGCTTGGGTCAGACCATTACACCCGCCACGCCGCTGGCGGTCCTGCGGGCGGTCGCTGACGCGCATGGGGTGCGCTATGCCGATCATGCCGGCCCCGGGAAACTGGTCGAAGAACTGTTCGAGGATCTAGTGGGGCGTCAGCTCAGCGAGCCGACCTTTGTGCTGGACTTTCCGGTCGAAACTTCCCCGTTGACGCGGGCTCACCGCCGGGAGGCGGGCTTGGTCGAAAAGTGGGATCTTTATGTGCGCGGGATAGAACTGGCGACGGCTTACTCGGAGCTGATCGACCCGGTGATCCAGCGGGAACGGTTCGCTGCGCAGGCCGACGCGGGTGCCGCCGGCGACGCTGAGGCGATGAACTTGGACGAGGATTTCCTGGCGGCGATGGAGTACGGTTTGCCGCCTCTCGGCGGGATGGGGCTCGGGATCGACCGTTTGGTGATGGCGATTACCGGTCTTGGCATACGCGAAACGATTTTGTTCCCGCTGGTCAAGCCGCAAAGTTAAACCTTTCCGGGCCCGGTAGCCGGTCCTGGACAACTCCCAAAGGCGAAAGTTCCCATAAATGCGGGATATGCTTTCCTTGTCAGCTTCGCTTGTGGCCCAATCTGGGCCCGGCGCAACGATTTTCTACGGATTGGAGACACCGCGATGGTGCAACGCGTTGAATATGTCATGATTGACGACCTGGATGGCAGCGAAGCCGCCGAAACTGTGGTTTTCGCGCTTGACGGACAGACCTATGAGGTGGACTTGTCGACCGAACACGCCGCCAAGCTCCGCGAGGACTTGAAGCCCTGGATAGCTGCGGGTCGCCGCGTCAAGAGTGGCCGGGGTGGCCGGGGTGGCCGGGGCGCCAAGGCGCCGAACGGCGAAACAGCCAAGATCAGGGATTGGGCGCGCAGCCAAGGTATGGCTGTGTCAGACAGGGGGCGTATCCCGCTGGAGATTCGCGCCGCCTATGGCGAGGCCCACTAGCCAATAGGGTCAAACCTGAACCGAGCCAAGAGCACTAGGCAATGCGATCTGAGGGGGAATCATGGCCATGAAGCTTGTGTTGCTCCGCCACGGCGAGAGCGAATGGAATGCGAAGAACCTGTTCACCGGCTGGGTGGATGTGCCGCTTTCGGAGCGGGGCCGGGTGGAGGCGGTGCGGGGCGGCGAGTTGTTGGCCAGCGCTGGCATTTTGCCAGCTGTGGCGCACACGTCGTTGCTGCGCCGCGCCATCACCACCGCCAACTTGGCGTTGGATGCAGCCGACCGGCATTGGATTGGCGTCAAGCGCTCATGGCGTCTGAACGAGCGTCACTATGGCGCTCTGCAAGGTAAGAACAAGACTCAGATCCGTGATGAGTACGGTGAAGCGCAGTTCATGATCTGGCGGCGGTCGTATGATACGCCGCCGCCTTTGATTGAACTGGGTTCGCAGTATTCGCAGGACGGCGACCCGCGCTACGCGGACGCACCCCTGGTGCGCACCGAGGCGTTGAAGAACGTCTTAGAGCGGGCGCTGCCCTACTGGGAAGAGGCGATCGTGCCGGACCTGGTCGAGGGGAAGGTTGTTCTGGTGGCCGCGCACGGCAACTCGCTGCGCGCTCTGGTCAAACATCTGGATGGCATTTCCGACGAGGCAATCGCGGGACTGAATATTCCTACGGGCATTCCTCTGGTGTATGAGCTTGATGATGCCCTGAAACCACTCAATCCTGGCGGCACCTACTTGGACCCGGAGGCGGCTAAGGCCGCAATCCAGGCGGTCGCCAACCAAGGCAAAGCATAACTGTTTAGGCCGTCGGCGGCGGCCCATTGTCCTTCTCGCTGGCCAGCCAGGGAACCTGGCGTGCTAAACTTGGCTGGCCGCGAGAGGGGAATCGACAAAAATTATGGCATTTGCAGTGGGCGAGACGGTGGTTTATCCACATCATGGCGCCGCGTTGATTGAAGAGATCACCAAACGGACCATCCGGGGCGAGGAGAAGCTGTATCTCAAACTCCGGGTGACTCAGGGTGACCTGACGATTGAGGTGCCTGCCGCGAATGTCGAGTTGGTTGGTGTGCGTGACGTGGTAGGCCGCGAGGGCCTAGAACGCGTGTTTGAAGTACTCCGGGCTGACGTACAAGAAGAGCCCACTAACTGGTCGCGCCGCTATAAGGCGAACGTGGAAAAGATCGCTTCTGGCGACGTGATCAAAGTCTCTGAGGTAGTGCGGGACCTGTCCCGGAGGGACTCAGATCGCGGACTTAGCGCGGGCGAGAAAAGAATGCTGGGCCGGGCCCGTCAGATCCTGGTTTCCGAACTAGCCCTGGCGGAAAAAACCGACGAATCAGCCGCTGAACAACGCCTCGACGCTGTCTTGGACATTGCTGCGGCGCCGCAGGCGCAACTGGACCCGGTAGACGCGGCGGCGGCGTCCGCCCCGGACGCCGCCCTCTGACGGGATTTGCCCCGTGGGGTGGCGGATTGGGCAAGGATTTGATGCTCACCGCTTCAGCCCGGACCCCGGGCGCGTCTTGCGCCTCGCCCTACTCGATTGGCCGGGCGAGCCGGCCTTAGAAGGTCATTCCGACGGCGATGTGGCCGCCCATGCGCTCGTTGACGCTATCGCGTCAGCTGCCGGCCTCGGCGACATCGGCACCTTGTTCGGCACCGACCGTCCCGCATTCGAAGGCGCCTCGTCGGCGGTGTTCCTGGAAGGCGTGGTACGCCGGGCGCGAGCCGCCGGGTTCGTGGTGGAGCACGCCACCGTCCAGATCATCGGTAACCATCCCCGGATCGGGGCCCGGCGCTGGGAGGCGGAGCACGGCATCGGGCAAGTGGTGGGGGCGCCCGTCTCCGTGAGTGCCACGACCACCGACTCGATGGGTTTCACCGGCCGCGGCGAGGGCCTGGCGGCCCTGGCAAGCTGCCTGCTGCGCCCGGCCAGCTAGGCGCGCTGGCGAAACCCGGCACGCGGCGGAAGGACTCCCGGGCAAAGGAGCGCGGCGGCAGGCACGCAAAGCGGTGGGGGTGCGGCGCCGGGCCGGTAGTGTTCCCGGCGCGCGGCGGAAGGGCT
The DNA here is from genome assembly GCA_031278675.1 of Bifidobacteriaceae bacterium. Lineage (GTDB taxonomy): Bacteria > Actinomycetota > Actinomycetes > Actinomycetales > WQXJ01 > JAIRTF01. The sequence continues at coordinate 2,011 of JAITJY010000261.1, read as the reverse complement.
CCCGGGCAGGGGCGCGCGGCGGGCGCGCCAAGCAGGGCGTGGGCTCGGCGCTGGGGCGGCGCGGGGCCGGTAGCCTTGGGAGCCATGAGTCTCTCGCTGCATGATTCCGCTGTCGGCGCCGTTCGCCCATTTGAGCCGCTGGAGCGGGGCAAGGTCGGCATCTACCAATGCGGGGCGACGGTGCAGGACGCGCCACACATTGGCCATCTGCGGCCGGCGGTGGTGTTCGATGTGCTGCGGCGCTGGCTCGAATGGCACGGCAACGCCGTTACATTCATCCGGAATGTGACCGATATCGATGACAAGATTCTCGCGAAGGCCGCTGCGGTAGGCCAGCCGTGGTGGGCGTGGGCGCTGCACTGGGAGAGGGCGTTCACGGCGGCTTATGATGCGCTCGGGGTGCGGCCGCCGACCTATGAACCGCGGGCTACGGGGGTGGTTCCGGAGATGGTGGGGTTCATTGAGCGGCTGATTGAGCGCGGGCATGCCTATACCGGAGAGAAGGGAAATGTGTACTTTGACGTACGCTCTTACCCGGATTATGGGTCTTTGACGCACCAGCATCTGGCGGATTTGAAGCCGGCTGAAGGTGAAGAAGAGGCGCCCGACAAGCGCGATCCGCATGACTTTGCGCTCTGGAAAGCGCCGAAGCCCGGTGAGCCGGCTGATGCCGCCTGGTCCACCCCGTGGGGCCGGGGCCGGCCGGGCTGGCACCTGGAATGCTCCACGATGGCTCTGCGTTACCTGGGTGAAACCTTCGATATTCATGGAGGTGGCCTGGACCTTCGCTTCCCGCATCATGAGAACGAGCAGGCGCAGTCGCGGGCCGCCGGCTACGGCTTCGCGCGGTATTGGGTACACAATGCGTTCGTCACGCAGGCTGGCGTCAAGATGTCGAAGAGCCTCGGGAACACGTTGCGTGCCGATTTCCTGCTCAGCCAGGCACAGCCCGCGACCTTGCGTTATGTCCTGACTGCGGCGCATTACCGCTCCACCTTGGAGGTTTCCGGGACTACGTTGGCGGAAGCGGGGGCGGCCTGGGAGCGGATCGCGGGGTTTGTGCGCCGCGCAGTTGAGCGGGTCGGCGGGGGCGGGCCGGTGGTGCTCGCTCGGCCGGGCGCGACCAGCGCGGCGGGTGCGCTGGGCGAGGTGCGGTTGCCGGAGGCTTTCATCGCGGCGATGGATGACGACTTGGCGACTTCCAGCGCATTAGCCCAAGTGCACGATGCCGTCCGCCGCGGCAACGGTGCCCTCGCCGAGTACCAGGATGGGGAGACGGCCCTGGCGCTGGGTGAAGTCCGTGGCATGCTCACGATCCTGGGTCTGGACCCACTGGCAGAGCCTTGGGCGGATGCGGCCGCGACCGGCGGCCGGGCGGCCGATGCCCTCAATGCGCTGGTCACCGACCGCCTCGAGGCGCGGGCCGCAGCCCGCGCCGCCCGCGATTTCCAGGCTGCGGATGCGATCCGCGACCAACTCACCGCCGCCGGCATCCAGGTCGAAGACTCCCCGGCCGGTGCCCGCTGGGAACTAGGCCCCTCGCTGTAACGCGCCCTGCGCCCCTGCGCCCGCGCCGCGATGGGTTCGCCGAGCGTGTCAACTCGCCGGCTTGGGACCGCAGCGGGCTCGCCGAGCGGGCCGACTCGTCGGTTTGGGGCCGCGAGTGTTTCAATTTATCTCCTGGGTTTCGTCGAGTGTTTCAATTTATCTCCCGCTCTCAGCATCACCGCAGGTCAGAGCACTGGGCTTGGATGGGCTGGAGATAAATTGAAACACTCGCCACCGGAAAGGAGTTAAATTGAAACACTCGACGCCGCAGACAGCGCCAGGCGCGGGCCGACTTTGCTCAAGGCCCTGCCGCCCCGCCCCCGCGCCGCGCCGCCCCGCCACCCGCGCCACTCTGCGGCCCAGCCGCCGCTGTGCTGGCAGCCGGCCCAACGGCATCGTCCTTAGGGGTGTTTGCTGCGCGGCCAAGGCGAGGCTACGGGAGCGGCCGGGGCGGGTACGCGGG
>JAITJY010000212.1 GCA_031278675.1 Bifidobacteriaceae bacterium | reverse complement strand
ATGTCACACCGCACATGCTCAGAAATCCAAACCTGGGTGAAATCCAAACTTCCGGATGGTTTGGCGGGGGACGCGCTGGCGGACGGCCCGCGCGCCGTCCGGGAAGTTTGGATTTCGTTTGCGGTCAGGATGGTGTGGAGAACGCAAGGAGGTGTTCACCACATGGATTTCACGAATCTACGACAGCGGCGCCAGGAGCTGCTGGACCATTTGGAGCGGGAGGGATACACGCCGGGGTATGTGCGACAGGTCAGGCACAACATCGGCTGGATCTTGAAACACGAGCCCGGGAACCGGTGGGAGTCGTATCTTGACGTCTACCGGGACCGGGTCCGGGACTCGGAATCCGAGTCGTACAAGAAGAACCACAGGATCTCGCTGGCGGCCATACGGAACTTCGACCTCGACGGGGAACTCCCCGACCGCAGAATCAACAATCCCCTGTTCAAACGGGGCGCGTACCGCCAACTCTGCCCCGAGTTCAAGGAACTCATCGACCATTACAGGGCGGACGGGCGCCGACGCGGACTGAACGAGTCGACTGTCAAGGGCGGCGTGTCGAACATGTCGTCGTTCCTGTTGGCGATGCAACAGCGGGGTGCCCGGAGCCTAGCCCGGATTGGCGAGGAAGACGTCGTTTCGTTCTTCGCCGGCGCCGACGGGCGCGACCCGAAGAGCCACAGCTACCAGAAGCAAATCACAGCCGTCTTGAAGGCCGGGATGTCGTGGAAGGCCAAGGAATGCGAGGCGCTGCTGGCCATTTTGCCGTCCAGGGGCCCCAGAAGGAAGAACGTCCAGTTCTTGCGGCCCGAGGAGGCCGAGGCGGTTCGCGCCTGCCTTGAGAACGCGGACTCGGGGTTGTCGTTGCGCGACAGGGCGATAGGCAGCTTGTTGTTCTTCACCGGCATGAGGGCGTGTGACATCGCCGAACTGCGGCTGTCCTCGGTCGGCTGGGAGGCCGATGTGATCCGCCTGGCGCAGCAGAAAACCGCCCATCCCCTCGAGATCCCGCTGCGGGCCACCGTCGGCAACGCGATCTGGGACTATCTCACACTGGAACGGCCCGAGAGCCCTGACGACCACTTGTTCCTCGGCGCCTTACGCCCCCACCGTCCTTTCAAAGCCGCCGCCGTGTGGTACCACGCGGCGAGGATCTACCAGGCCGCCGGAATCCGGCAACGCGGCGGCGACCGGCGCGGAAGCCACCTGTTCCGCCACCACCTGGCGACGTCGTTCCTGGGCGGCGGGGTGCCCTGGCCGACCATAAGCCAAACCATGGGCCACACCGACCCGAAATCGCTCCAGCCGTACTTGCACGCCGACATCGCGCACCTGAGACAATCCGGGTTGAGTGTTGAAGCGTTCCCCGTCCGCGAGGGGGTGTTCGACCGGTGAGCGGCCTCAGATCCGGTTTCGCCGGCCTGGCGGAGCGGTTCGCCCGCCACCGAGCGGCGTGCGGGACGTGGAACGACACCTACGCCTCGAACCTGCGGATCTTCGACAATTTCTGCGCTGACAACTACCCGCCGGGCGCGGATCTGTCACAGGAGATGGCGGACGCCTGGTGCGCGAAGAGGGCCACCGAGACGAACCGCTCGAACGAGTCCCGCACCCGCGCGGTCAGGATGTTCGTCAGCTACCTGAGGTCGCGTGGGCTGACGGACGTGTCGGCCCCGCCGGCCCTCAAGTCGGCGGCGCCGGCATACATCCCGCACGGGTTCACCGACCAGGAGTTGGCGCGGTTCTTCCGTGAGTGCGACCGGATCGAGACGTGTCTGGGCAGGAGGCCCGAGGTGATCCGCAAGCTCAGCGTCCCGGTGTTCTTCCGCCTGTTGTACTCCACCGGGATGCGGACCACCGAGGCGAGGGGGCTGCGGGTCGAAAACGTCGACCTCGCGTCCGGCGTGATCGACATCCAACAATCCAAAGGACACGACCAGCATTACGTCGCCATGCACGACACCATGACCGCGTTGATGGCCCGCTACGACCAGGCCATCGCGGAGATCCAACCGTCGAGGATCTGGTTCTTCGAGTCCCCGGCAGGCGGGCGCCGCACCCGGTACTGGGTGCAGGACAACTTCAGGGCCCTGTGGGCCAAAGCGAACCCAGCCTCGGGCCCGGCCGTCGCGTATGACCTGCGCCACCACTATGCGATTCGGAACATCGACAGTTGGACCGACGACGGGTTCGAGTTCAACGACAAGCTGCTGTACCTGTCGAAATCGATGGGACACCGCTCCGTGGAGGCGACCAGGGCCTATTACGCGATCACGCCGCGCCTGTCCGGCACGCTGCTGGACCACACCGAGGAAGGCTTCAACGCGATAGTCCCGGAGGCGGCCCCAGATGCGCCCGAATGACGACGCGGCCCGGTTCGCCAAGCTCATCTCGGAGTTCCTGGGCGGCTACGCCCCGAACATGCTCACCGCCAGCGAGCACACGCTGAAGTCCTATAGGGACGCGTTGACGCTGTATGTGGCGTTCCTCGAATCAGGGGGCGTCAAACCGTCCGGTCTGGGCGCGGCCTGTTTCGAGCGGTCCCGGATCGAGGAGTGGATTGTCTGGCTGAAACAGGCCCGCGGCTGCGCGGCGGCGACGTGCAACGTCCGGCTCGCCTCGATCCGGGTCTTCCTCGACTATGCGGCGAGCCGCGACGTCGCGCTGATCTATCTTGCCCAGGACGCGAAAACGATCCGGCGGCAGAAGACCGCCCGCGCGAAGGTGGACGGCCTGACCAGGGACGCCGTCGCGGCGATGCTGGCGGCGCCGGACCTGGCCACGACGACCGGACGGCGAGACCTGGTGCTCATGGTGTTGCTGTACGCCACGGCCGCCAGGCTGGGCGAGTTGCTGACGCTCAAGGTCGGGCAGCTGCGGCTGGACGGCCCCAAACCGCATGTGACCGTGACCGGCAAAGGCAACAAGAACAGGACCTTGTACCTGCTGCCCAGAGCGGTCAGCCACATCAGGAAATATCTGGCCGAAGCCCACGGAGACGCGCCCGACTCGGACGCGCGCCTCTTCTACTCCAGGGTCGGCGGCAAACACGCCCAACTGACCCAGCCGGCCGTCGCGAAGAGACTGAGGAAGCACGCCGCCGCAGCCCACAGACAATGCCCGGAGGTTCCCCTGGGACTGCACGCCCACCAATTCCGCCACGGAAAAGCGTCCCACTGGATAGAGGACGGCCTCAACGTGCTCCAAGTCAGCTTCCTGCTGGGCCATGCCCATCTAGAGACAACCATGGTCTACCTGGACGTCGCGTTGACCGGCAAAGCCGAGGCGCTTGCCACACTCGAAAGCGAAAACGAAAGACGCGCCCCCAAGAAGTGGAAGAACCAGGGCGGTTCCCTCGCCGCCTTTTGCGGCCTCCCATCGCCGACCCGGCCATGAACGAAATCCAAACTTCCCGGACGGCGCGCGGGCCGTCCGCCAGCGCGTCCCCCGCCAAACCATCCGGAAGTTTGGATTTCACCCAGGTTTGGATTTCTGAGCATGTGCGGTGTGACAT
>JAITJY010000434.1 GCA_031278675.1 Bifidobacteriaceae bacterium | reverse complement strand
CGATTCGTCTGGTGAGCGCGTTGGCTCGAGCGGGGAGGTTTGGATAATGTTTGGCCTCCACAACCGATAGTTGGGAGGTGATGCCGATGGTCGGCATCGACAATCTGAAGAACACGTATCCTGCGTTGCTGTCCCATATGGAAGCCGAGGGCTACTCCGAAATCTATGTCGCCAACGTCCGGCGCGAGGTCCAGCGGATCGTCAGGCTGTGGGACGAGAGGGCGTGGGGTTCTTACCAGGATGTGTATGCGGCGTACCAGGCGTCGTCCCGGTCCGCGAGCTATTTGCGGGAGAAACGGAGCATGCTGCGGCTGGTGGAGCAGTTCGACCTCCGCGGGCGCCTGCCCGACGGGAACCAGCACAGCGCGTTGTTCGCCCGGGGCGCGTACCACCGGCTGCTGCCTGTCTTCAGGGACGTCGTGGATTGCTACCGGGTCGAGGCGCGCGCGCAAGGCAAGAAGGAGTCCACCGTGAAGGTTGAGTCGTCCAACGGCTCCAGTTTCTTCTTGGTGTTGCAGACGCGAGGGTTCGCCAGCCTGGAGTCGATCACGGAGAGGGCGGTCCTGTCCTTTTTCGCGTCCCAGGGGGGCCGTCCAGCGAAGAGCGGTTCGTATAAGAAGCACGTCGCCGCGGTCCTCAAGGGCGCCGCCCGCGCCTATCCGGCGTTGGCTGCGGTCGCGGGTTTCCTGCCCGAACTGCGCGACGTGAGGCGCAACATCCAGTACCTGAGCGTTGATGAGGTCCGAAAGGTGAAGGAAGCGTTGCGCGGCGACGTGTTGAGCCTGCGGGATAGAGCCGTCGGGACGCTCGCGCTGCACACCGGCTTGCGCGGCTGCGACATCGCCGCGCTGAGGACGGACTCCATCGACTGGGCGGACGACGTGATCCGGCTCGGCCAGGAGAAGACCGCGACGGAATTGGAGTTGCCTTTGTCGGCTGCGGTCGGCAACGCTGTCTGGGCTTATCTCGCCTCGGAACGCCCGCCGACGCACTGTCCCCTGCCTGTTCGTCTCGAACAAGCGGCCCTGGGGGCGGCTGAGAGCCGGGAGCATGGGCAACATAGCGGCGCGGGTGATGGACGCCGCCGGGATCAGGACCCTTCCCGGCGACCGTCGTGGCCTGCATATCTTCCGGCACCACCTGGCGACCGCGCTGCTCGGGAACGGCGTGCCCAGACCGGTCGTCAGCCAGACCCTCGGCCATTCGTCCCCGGCGTCCCTCGACGCCTACCTCAGCGCGGACATACCCCACCTGCGGGAATGCGCGCTCAGCATTGAAGGGTTCCCCGTCGGGGCGGGGGTGTTCGGCCGTGGCTGAGTACCGTTCATTCCTCGCGCCTTTGATCGCGGACTTCGTCTACTACCGCGAAGCCTCCGGGTGTTGGAACGAGTCGTCCTACGAGCCGAACCTGGTGTTGTTCGACCGTCACTGCGCCAGACGGTTCCCGCAAGCGTCCTCGCTGACCCAGGAGATGGTCGACGGGTGGTGCGCCCGGCGCGCCACCGAGACCCCGAACTCGTGCCGGTCGAGGATCTACGTGGTGGTCGCCCTGGTCAGATACCTGCGGGCGCGGGGACTGGCCGACGTGGCCGAACCCGAGATCCCGGCAAGGGAACGGCTGGCCTATGTGCCGCACGCGTTCACCGACGCGGAGCTCGCCAGGTTCTTCCATGCCTGCGACACCATCCCGGCCGCGCCCGCGACCCCGGAGCGGCGCTCAAGGAGGATCACCGTCCCGGTGTTCTTCCGGTTGTTGTACTCCAGCGGGCTGCGGACCTGCGAGGCGCGCCTGTTGCGGGTCGGGGACGCGGACCTGGACCAGGGCGTGTTGTCCGTGCGCGACTCGAAAGGCCCCGGCCAGCACTATGTGGCGCTCCACCCGTCGATGACCGAACTGATGAGGCTGTACGACGCGGCGATAAGCCTCCAGTTCCCCGGCCGGGCGTACTTCTTTCCCGCCAACGGCAAGACCGGGCGCCATCCTCGGGGGTGGGTGCAACGCAACTTCAAACAGATGTGGCGCTCCGCCAGCGCGGCGCCGGCCGTCGCTTACCAGTTGAGGCATCACTATGCGGTCGTGAACATCAACCGGTGGGTCGGTCAGGGCCTGGGCTTCGACGCGGAACTCCTCCACCTGTCGAGAAGCATGGGGCACGCCACCGTGGCGTCGACGCGGGCCTACTACTCCCTGGTGCCGGCCATCGGCGACGTCATCGAGGATCTGACCGGTGTCGGGTTCGACCAGATAGTCCCGGAGGTGCCCAATGGCTAGGCCCCCGGCCGAGGCCGCAGCGGTCGCCCGCCACATCAACGGTTTCTTGTCGTCCCTCGCCCCTTCCAGGACGAACCGGTCCGGCCGCACGGCGAAGTCCTACCGGGACGCGCTGACCCTGTACGTCGGGTTCTTGGAGACAGTCAACAAGACGCGCCCAGCCCAGTTGCGGGCCGACTGTTTCGCCAGGGAGAACATCAAGGAGTGGCTCGCCTGGCTGGCCGACGCCAGGGGCTGCGGGCCGGCCACCCGGAACAACCGCCTGGCCGCCATCACGGCTTTCCTGAAATACCTGGCCGGGAAGGACATAGCCTGCCTGTGCCTGCACGAGGACGCCCGGGCGATCCCCCGCGCGAAAGTCGCCCGGCGGAAAGTCGAGGGGCTGTCCAGGCAGGCGGTCAAGGCGTTGATGCGCGCCCCGGACCAATCCACCCGGACAGGTCGCCGGGACCTGGCGATCATGGTGTTCCTGTACGCGACGGCCTGCCGGATAGACGAGCTGCTGTCGCTGCGGGTCGCGCACCTCGCCTTGGACACCGACAGGCCGAGCGTAACCGTGGTCGGAAAAGGCAACAAAGTCAGAACCCTTTCCCTGCTCCCCAAAGCCGCCGCGCACCTGCGGCGGCACTTGGCTGAACACCACGGACCCGACCCCGACCCCGAGGCGTACGTGTTCTACTCCAGGAACACCGGCCCGTCAGGGAAGATGACCCAACCCGCAGTCGCGAAACAGCTGAAGAAGCACGCGGCGGCCGCGCGGCGGGAATGCCCCCAAGTCCCGGCCGGAATGCACGCCCACCGATTCCGCCACGCGAAGGCGTCGCATTGGCTCGAGGACGGCATGAACATCGTGCAGATCTCCTTCTTGCTCGGCCACGAGTCCATCCAAACCACGATGGTCTACCTCGACATCACCACCGAGCAAGAGGCCGCCGCCCTGGCCACCCTGGAGGGCGAGCGAGACAAAGCCGCGCCGAAGAGATGGAAGACCGCGGCCGGCGGCCTGGCCGCCTTCTGCGGTCTGGACCCCTTGAAACCGTGAACCATTATCCAAACCTTTCCGCGCCCGCCGATCCGTCCACCAGCTCAATCACGGCAAGGTTTGGATACCCCGAAGGTTTGGGTAAGCGTACTAATCCAAACGTTTGGATTAGTACGCGTACTCGTTCATCCTGACCGACCGGGCGGTCGGATACGGCGGATCGGCAACACCTTCCAGTGCGGGCGCTACGCTCGGACGGTAGGATGGGCGGGTGGTGACGAACCTGGAGGATCGGCGGAAGTTGGCTGATGCTGCGGCCGGTTCGGTGCGGGCAGAAGGACTGGCCCCGTCGCCGCATGCGCAAAGCCTAGTGGACAGAATGGTGGACGGGTCGGTGAGCGCGGACGAGGCCCTGCTCGAACTTGTTGAGCGGCATCGCACCAAGACGCCCCGCTGATGGACCTCGACGCCGCCTACCAGATCAGCAACGACACGTACGTTGACGCCCGCTCCGGGGTGCTGAAGAACCGGTTGGGCCTGACTGATCCGGACGCGTTGGAAGCCGCAGAGGAAGACATCACCTACGCAGCCATCGCGGCGCTGTTGGCTGAGCAGCCCTACCAGCTCGAGCAAATCGACTTCGAGACGCTCAGAGACATCCACCGGCGGGTGTTCGGCAGGATCTACGCTTGGGCCGGGGAACTAAGAACCGTCGAGATCAGCAAAGGCAACACTCGGTTCGCGTTCAGCCAGTGGCTTCAACGAGCCGCCGACAACTTCGGCCTCCCGCTCAGCACTTTCGTGCTGAAAGCGGCGCAGCAGGTCGCCGATTCCGGCGAACTGGTCATCAAGGCCGATCTGACGCCGACGC
>JAITJY010000058.1 GCA_031278675.1 Bifidobacteriaceae bacterium | reverse complement strand
CGGTGGGAGCGGCACTGTGGGGGGTCTCGGCGCTGGTCTCGGCGACGATGCGCCGCACTGCGTCCCCGCCCGCCGCGTCCGCCGCGCCCTGACCGCCTCCCGCCGCGTCCGCCGCCCCCGCCCGCGCCCTGACCGCCTCCCGCCCGCGCCCGCGCCCCCGCCCGCGCCCTGACCACCTCCCGCCCGCGCCCGCGCCCGCCCCTGCGGGCGCCCCAAGCACACCGGCCGTGCACAAGCGTGCGCATCCGCCTCGAGGCATCTGTTCCCGGCGGCGGCGCTCGCCTAGGCTGGTGTCAACCGTTCTAAGGAGCACGGATTTGAGCGTTCGCCCGCTGCACCACCCGCAAGGTTGCGTGGGTGCGCGGCGCCTCGCCATAACCAACCAGACATAACCAACCAGACATAACCAACAGCCAAAACAACGAAACAAAGGATGACAGCATGAAAAAGCTAATCAACGGCGTTGACGATGTTGTGACCGAAGCCCTGAAAGGGATTGCGGCGGCGCACCCGGAGCAAAGGGTGGATATCGAAAACAGGATTGTGTACCGGTCAGATACGCCGAAACAGGGCAAGGTCGGCGTTATCTCGGGCGGGGGCAGCGGTCATGAGCCGCTCCACGGCGGATTTGTCGGCTTAGGGATGCTGGATGCGGCTTGCGCCGGCCAGATTTTCACGTCGCCAACCCCGGACCAAATGCTGGAGGCGACCAAGAATGTGGACGGCGGCGCGGGCGTACTGCACATCGTCAAGAATTACACGGGCGATATCATGAACTTCGAGATGGCGGCGGAACTCGCGGAGGCGGAATCGGGCGCGACGGTAGAAACGGTAGTGGTGGACGATGACGTAGCTGTCCAGGATTCGCTCTACACCGCAGGTAGGCGCGGGGTGGGCCTGACGGTTCTGCTGGAGAAGATCACGGGCGCAGCGGCTGAGGAGGGCCGGGATTTGGCGGCGGTGGCTGGGGTGGCGCGCCGGGTCAACGAGTCGGGCCGGTCTATGGGCATGGCTCTGACCAGCGGGATTGTGCCGGCGGCCGGTAAGCCGACGTTTGATCTGCCGGATGATCAGATGGAGATCGGGATCGGTATTCATGGTGAGCCGGGCCGGACGCGGGTGGGGCTCGCACCGGCTAAAGAGATTGCGGCGTTGCTGGTGGACCCGATTCTGGCGGACCTTGATTTCACGCCAGGCCCGGTGATTGCAATGGTCAATGGCATGGGTGGCAGCCCGTTGATCGAGTTGTACTTGATGTATGGCGAGGTCAAGGCGCTGCTGGACAAGGCCGGGGTCGCGGTGGCGCGCTGCCTGGTCGGCAATTACATCACGTCGCTGGACATGGCTGGTTGCTCGGTGACGTTGCTCAAGGCGGATGATGAGTTGATCCGTTTGTGGGATGCGCCAGTTTCCACGCCGGGGCTGAGGTGGGGGCTTTAGGGTATGTCAGACGCGGTGCTAGGGCTGCCGGCGATGGTCCGCTGGCTGGAGTTGTTCCAGACCAAGATCGCGGCGGCGCGGGAGTGGTTGACGGAGCTGGATTCGGCGATCGGTGACGCGGACCACGGTGCCAACATGGACCGGGGGATGAACGCTGTGGTGGCGAAGCTGTCGGGTGGGCCGGCTGCGAGTTTCGCCGAGTTGTTCAAGAACGTCGGTATGACGCTGGTGAGTAGTGTCGGCGGTGCGAGTGGGCCCTTGTATGGAACGTTCTTCATGCGGTTTGGTATGGAAGCTGGCGCGGTGGCGCAAGTTGACGCGGCTGGTTTGGGTGGCGCGTTGCGGGCTGGCTTGGGCGGGATCGTCGCGCGGGGTAAGGCTGAGGTGGGGGACAAGACAATGGTGGATGCGATGACCCCCGCTTTGGACGCGTACGATGCCGCGCTGGCAGTTGGGCAGGCGCCCCCCGGTGCCGTACAGGCTGCGTTGGCGGCGGCGGTGGCTGGCCGTGATGCGACCATTCCGCTGGTCGCCCGCAAGGGGCGGGCTAGTTACCTGGGCGAACGCAGTGCGGGGCACATGGACCCGGGTAGTGCGTCGACGGTGTTGCTGTTCGAGGCTCTGGCCGAGGCTGTGGAATCTGATTCAACTGAATAGTTTGTGGAGGCGTCGGCCCGCCGGGACTCAACGCACCCTAAAGGATGTTGGTCCCCGGCGGGCCCCCGCCGCGCCCGGGCCGGGAGTGCGTCCCGGGACGGAAACTGGATTGAACTGGTCCCCGCCGCTTCCGGCGGGGGCTGAAGCCGGTTCCAACCGCCCCCGGGCCGGGATGGCGGGGATTGAGCATAGCTAGGAGATATGAGTGTGACTGGGATTGTTGTGGTCTCGCACAGCCCGGCGCTGGCCGCAGCTGCGGTGGAGTTGGCGCTGGAGATGGTGCCCGGCGCGCCGCCGCCGATCGCCGTGGCCGCTGGTAGCGGTGATGGCGTATTCGGGACTGATGCGACGCGGGTGGCTGAGGCGATCGAGGAGGTCGCGGCCGGTGACTCGGGGCCGAGTGGTGTAGCGGTGCTGATGGATTTGGGTTCAGCGGTGATGAGTGCTGAGCTGGCTCTTGAGTTCCTGCCTGAAGGCGTCCCGCAGGTCCGACTCGTCCCCGCGCCGTTCGTCGAGGGCCTGATCGCGGCGGTGGTGCGCGCCGCAGGCGGCGCCACCCTGGACGAGGTAGCAACAGAGGCCTCGGCCGCACTAGCCGCTAAGGCTGAAGCCCTCTCCGCCCCGCCACCGGTGCCGGCGGGGACGCCGGCACCAACTGCGGACGCGCCCCTGGCGGCATCGGTCCCGGCGGATGGGGCTGGGCCGTCGGCGCGGGTTTGCTTGCCTAATGGGTTGGGTTTGCATGCGCGGCCGGCGGCGCGCTTGGCTGCCCGCGCGGCCGAACTCGGTGTTGATGTCAAGATCACGAACGTGACCAAGGGCAAGGGTCCGGCCTCGGCGCGCAGTCCCATGGCGCTGATGGCATTGGGTGCCGGCCAAGGCGACGAACTCCTGATTGAGGCAACCAGCAGCGCGGCCGCTGCGGCGGTCAGCGAGTTCGCAGCGCTCGCGGCGGACGGCTTCGGCGAACTCAGTTCACCGGTGGACTGAGGTACTGGTTTAGGACGGGCCGCCCGCAGCTACGGCGCGCGAAAGCGCGGCCGGATACAGCGCCGGACGCCGCCCCCTGACCCCAGCGGACGATTCGCGTCCTAGGCAGATCGGCCCCGCCAACCCCCAGCTTAAAAAAAATCAAAAAAGTTTGGCGGAACGGGAATAAGCCTTGTGGGCTGCGCGTTGTCCCTACTTGGGTACCCAAGTGGCGCTAAACATGATAACCCTTTCGGGCTAATGATAAAGCGAGGCGCGCGAGACTTTTTGGAGTGATATCAGTTTGTTGGCACGCGTTCAGCACGCAGGTAATGAATATGGGAAGGAACATCGGGGGATGAGACGAGCAGGCCGCATTGCCGTTGCTGCATTTGCAGCTTTGGTAGTGTTACCTGCAATCTCGACAGGGTGCCAGCCGCGAGCCGCGCGGTCCGAGGACGGAGCCGGTACCCAATCTCTGACCTGCGATGTTGACCTGGCTTACCCGGTGAGCGGCAGCGGCTGGGACATCACCACCGCGCCAAGCGCAAGCTCCCCGAACCAGATCCTGACATTCAACACCAACGCCAACGGCGGCTCTTACCGGTTGTGCTTAACGGCAGACAGGGCGGCGGTGCGCAACATAGTTGTTAGCGACGGGATCAGCGTCAGTTTGACGCTTGACGCAGTCACCTTGTCGACGGGCACCAATGGCGTGCCCGTCCTGGCGCTAGGCAGCAATACCGCCGTGGACCTGGTTCTCGCCGGGGACAGCTTGCTGGTGCAAGTCGCGCAGTCTGGGAGCGGGAACAACGCGGCCATCTTCGTGCCACCCAGCGCGGCACTCACCGTCTCAGGGGACGGCAGCTTGTCCGCCGTGAGCGTTAGCAATGGCGCAGGGATCGGTGGCGGTTACCGGAATCCAAGTAACGCACTGACGGCCAATGATGGCAGCGGCACCATCACCATCGCCGGTCAAGCCAACGTCTACGCCGGAGGCGGCGATTCATGCGCGGGGATCGGCAGTTGCAACGCTGTCCTAGGGCAAACGGGTGACATCACCATCACTGGCCAGGCAACGGTCACTGCGGAGGGCGGCCGCAACGCTGCGGGAATCGGCGGCGGCTTGGATTCTTACGGAGGCCAGATCACCATCACAGGGCCGGTCAGCATCGAAGCGACCGGCGGCGCTGGTGGCGCTGGGATTGGCGGCGGCGAAGGTCGGGGCGGGACCGTCGATATTCAATGTGACCCGGCTGGCTCCCCCAACTCAGCCGACCCGGCGACCTGCCCAAACATCAAAGCGCGGAGCGGAAGTCTGGCAGCCGCGATCGGCGGCGCCTACAAGGTGGATCAGGCCGAGGACGGATTATTTGTCGATGTCGCAGTGACCATTGGCGGCGGGATCATCGAGGCGTCCGCTGGCCAGGCCGGGACCGGCATAGGGACGGGCGCCCACCACCAGACGGGTTCGACAATAATCACGATCAACGGCGGCCAGATCGTGGCGTCCGGCGGCTACAACAATACAACGGATGCCGTGGGCGGGCCGGGGGTAGGCGGCGGGTTCGCCAAACCGAACCTGGGCCAAGTGATAATCAACGGTGGCACATTGGTTGCGACCGGCGGGGCGGATTCGTCCGGAAATACCTGCGGTGCCGGAATAGGCTCCACCGGCTCGCTGGTGGCGGGCAGCACCTACGACGCGCGGCCGCCCACCGTGGCGATTGGACCTGGGGCAACGGTCACGGCCTATGCCCAGTGCCTCAACCGCCCGGCCATCGAGGCGGACGGGGCTAACCTGGCGGCCCAGCCGCAACACGTGGTGAACGCCCAATTCAGGGAAACCGGCTTCACCAACGACGCGGGGATTGACCTGGACGTATTCGCGCGTGGGACCGGCTCGGCCTGGAAGACGCTGCAACTGCCCGCCGGTTACCGTGGATTCGCTTACACCACGGGTTTGACTGATTCCCGGAATGACGCGATCGCAGCTTATTCCAGCAGCAACCGGGCATTGTTGGGGCGGGTGGCGACCCAAACGGGCTCCACAGAGATTGCTTCTGACATCACCAACACCGCGCAGTCCGTCAGCCTCGCCACGGGAACGGCCTTGAAAGAGCAGGTGAGCTTGTCAGCCATGATGAGCGGTAGCTGGACTGCCGCTGCGGAGGGCGTCTTCACCTACGCGGTGTCTGTGGTGGGCACTAACGGCCAGCCGCTGACTAACCGTGAGATCCCCTATACCGGCGGTGTTGTGGCGGGGAGCGGCGCCCAGGCGCCATCGTCCGGTTCGCTCTACCTGAACCAATCCGGTAAGGCTTCCGTCACCTTGCAGCATGGCCAGATGATCACGCTGGAGGTTGACTACACCTCCAAGGTGCAGGTCAAACAGACCAGTTTGACGGCGTTCACCACTTCTTACACCATCAATGAGTCAAACCCCGAGGCGGGGTTGGACACCGGCTTGGTGATGGTCTCCGGTCCTCAGAGAATTGTTTTCTCCAACGTGCGTCAAACGGCCGTGTTGAGCATCTCGAACCGGGTGACCGGACTGCTGGCGGACCCGACTGCGGACTTTTTCTTCCAGGTCTGTGTCGCCACTGCGGGCAATTGGACGCAGTTCGCTTATTCGGTCGACGGTCAAGCCCCCACACAGCTGATCCTGGACTCCACGACCTATTGTTCGACCAGCAGCATTGCGCTGCACCATAGCCAGGTCGCGACCTTGGCCTTGCCCGCCGAAGCCGAGGCCCGCGTGATCCTAGAAAACGGGCCTGCTAACTACATCCCGTCCTACGTGATCGATTCGGGCGTTACTACAGGCACCGGGGCCGACACGGGCCTCCAGCCAATGAAGGGCATTGACAAACTGATCGCCTTCATCAACGAATACGAGTCGGTTGAACTGACCATCTCCAAAGTGGTCGAGGGCAAATATGCCGACCAAACCCCGAGCTATGTCTTTGGCCTGTGCCTGTTTGCGCCTGGGGACGTGGAGTTCGCCGATGGCACGAAAATCCCCTACACGGGTGGGAATGCCAGCGGAGTGGTCGGCGCCACCCCGCCGCTTAACGGCGATTTTGAAGTTGATGGCTACGGCTGTGGGACGCTCCGGTTGAAGCACGGACAAGCGGTCACTATGAGGGTGCCAAAGGGCACCAAGCTCTTCTTAGCGGAAAACGAAATCGCGGGCTATGCGGCATCGTACAAGGTCAATGGCGTGTCGCAGCCGAAGGACGGCCAAGGGGGGGTCTCGCAGGTGGCGGACCAGGCGCTGGTCATGGCCTGCACCAACACTCTGATCGCGCCCCCCGTGGTGCCTTCCGGCCTGAACGAGCCCACCGGCGGCCAAGCCGTTTACGGAATCGCGCTGGGCCTCGCTTTGGTGCTCGCCGCCGGCGTGCGTCGCGGCCTCAAACGCGCCCAACGCGGCAAGGCGGTGTCATGAATACAGTTCCCTGGGTCGCCCCGAGCACGCTGGCGGCGGCCAAGCCCTGCGCCAGTCCCGTCCTGGCTGCCTCCGCTGTGGCAGCGCCGTCCAGCCGCTTGGTCGATGCCGCCGTGGCAGCGCCGTCTAGCGGGGTTGGCACGCTCGTGTCGGCACGGTCGAACTGGTCCGCCGATGCCGCCGTGGCAGCGCCGTCCAGCCGCTTGGCTGGTGCCGCCGTCCCCGAACCGTGTGGCCGTCTGGCTGGTCCCGCCGTGGCCGGCGCAGCGGACGGGACCAGCGGTGGGGCGCTGCATGAAGCCGGGGTTGGTCCCGCCGAGCCGGGCCAGGCGCCGGGGCCGCGCGGGGGAGCCTGGCGGCTAGTGCTGCGCGAACTGGGTGATCTGGTGCTCAAGGTCGCAGCGGTCGCGGGTGCGGTGTTCTTGATCTTCACGTTTGTGTTCGGTTTGGAACGGGTCGGCGATCCGGGCATGGCGCCCGCAGTCCAGGGCGGCGATCTGGTGGCGTTCTACCGGATCGGCGCGGACTACAAGGCCGGCGATGTGGTGGTAGTGGACAAGGTTGGCGTGGGCCGTCAGGTGCGCCGGGTGGCCGCCGTGGCTGGCGACCAAATAGACGTGACCGATCAGGGTCTGACGGTCAACGGAAACCTCTTGGACCTGGGTGACGCGGCGGGCGCAGCACCGCCGCCAGTGGACCCCTCAATTTTCCCCTTGACTCTGGGTCAAGGCGAAGTGTTCGTGCTGGGGGATGCCCTCGGCGCGAGCCTCGACAGCCGCTCCTATGGGGCTGTCAGCTCTGAAGACGTGGCGGGGGAGGTGGTCGTCTTGATTCGGCGGCGTGGTTTCTGACGCCGAGTTGGCCACCGCTTGCACCTCACACGCAAGCGCGACAGCCGGGTGCCGGCGGCGGCCGGGACCTGCATACATGAACAAAACAACAGACCTTAGAAAGATGAAGGGAACAACAACAATGGAGAACAAGATGAGAAAGATGGTGCGCGCCGCAGGGGCGCTCGCCCTGGCGGCGGTCTTGCCGCTGGCCGGCGCCACAATGGCTTCGGCTGCAGATTCGGTCACGGGCACTGAGGTCAGTCCAGCCGACACCAAGATCACCAAGGTTCTGCGTGTCCCGGTGGGCACCACCCTGCCGACGGATGGCCTTACCTACAGTTTCACTGTTAAGCCAGAAACGCTCAACGGGGATGCCGACGCTAGCACTAGCATGCCGGTGGTGGGCACCAGCGGAACCGTCAAGATCAAGATGGATAGCACGCTAACCCCGACGCCGGAGGGCAAGCCCGAATACAGTGTGTACAAGAAGGAGTCAGCCGAGCTGTTCAAGAACCTAACGTGGCCGAAGGCGGGTGTCTACGAATACACGGTGCTAGAAGCCACGACAGTTGAGCGGACTCCCATTAGCGGAGTGACCGAGGCCCTCTGGAACTCCAACGCCCGATACACGCTCTTGGTGTTTGTCGAAAACGGCGCGGCCGCAGGCGATCTGTATGTGGCGGCGATCACGGCGACACAGACAGTAAATGACATTGGCGAGACCAGTTCGGTCAAGGTGGACCCGACCCCCGGCAAGGACGCGAACACGTTCAGCGCCTTGGCTTTCACCAACGGCTACTCTCTGGTAGCCTCGCCAACCTTGCCGGACACCCCGGCAGACGGCTACGCGGCCGCTGTCACCAAGCAGGTGGCCGGTAACTTCGCTGATCAGACACAGTACTTCAAGTTCAACGTGACACTCAAGGTGCCGTCGATCGACCAGACCCCGGGTAAGAAATACGCGGCCTATGTGGTCAACGCTGCGGGTACCGTTGTGACCAGTGACGCGAACCTCGGCAACAACGCGACCACTGAGGCCTGCGACAAGGGGAAGTGTTTCATGTTCGCCCCGGGCAAGGTGACGAACGTGAACTTGAAGCATGACCAGACCCTGGCTTTTGTTGCTTTGCCGTACACCTCGTCGTTGGATGTCACTGAGGAAGGTGCGACCAACTACAAGGCCGTTGCCACGATCACGACTAAACCTGCGGGCCAGGCTCAGACCACGGAGGTAGGCAACAACAAGTGCAATACTGGCGACGCTTGCTTCGCAGAGCTGACCGGAGTGGGCGCAGACGCCAAGGGACTGATCTTCGTCAACACGCGTACGGACACCCCGACCACACCAACTGGCTTGGACCTGGACAACGCCGCCTATTGGGCCATGATTGCGCTCGCTAGCGCCGCGCTGATCGGCTTCGTGGTGGTCCGCGTCCGCAAGGCCAAGAAGGTCACGGCCTGACCGCAGTCAACTCCTGACGAACTCGGTCAGCCGCCGAGGCGGGCCGGTGCGGGAGGCGCGGACAGCGTCACCCGGACCGGCCCACCTCGGCCCTCAAACCAGAACCTGAGTTCCACTCGCACGCAATAAACCACCAAGGAAGGCAATCAATGGGCAGGACGGCGAGCCTTTGCCGGGGCGCAGTGCGCGTCGCGGACAAGACCGTGAACTGGGCTGTGCTCCTCGCAGTCCTGGCCGTCGCCGCGATCGGTGGCTACGCACTGTGGGACTCAGATGTGGTCCACGCCGCCGGCTCAGCCCAGCGCTACCAAGAACACAGACCCGCCCAGGACGGCTCTACCGGAGGGTTTGCCCAGCTACAGGCCAAGAACCCCGAAGTGGCGGCCTGGCTGACGGTGTACGGCACCAACATAGACTTCCCGGTCACGCAAGGACCGGACAACATGAAATACGTCAACACGGACGCAATGGGCGAATATGCGGCATCCGGCTCCGTGTTCCTCGACGCCTCCAATGCGGCCAGCTTCACAGACTTCAACTCGATTCTCTACGGGCACCACATGGAAAAGCGCGCCATGTTCGGGGACTTGAGCGAGTTCGCCGACGCCGAATTCTTCGCCTCCCGGACGTCCGGCACGCTTTACGTAGGCGGCGAATGGCGCGGCTTGGAGTTCTTCGCTTTCCTCAAGGCCGATGCCGGCGCCCCAGCCGTCTTCACCCCAGCAGTTGAAGGGGACAGCGCCCGCCAAGAATATTTGGATGGGATCCTCGGCGGCGCGATTCATTTCCGGGACATTGGCGTCAGCACGGCTGACCAATTCTTGCTATTGACCACCTGTTCAGCAGACCAAACCAATGGGCGCGACATTTTGGTGGCGCGGATCACCGCTGAACCGGTGCCTGACCCATTCGTGGTGGCCCCGCCGGCCCCGACGGCAAGCTGGTGGGCGCAGGCGCCACTGTGGGCCAGGTGCGCCCTGATCGGGACGCCCTTGGCGGCCCTGATCTGGTTTGTTATTGCCCGGACCCGCCGCCGCGCGGCGGCCAGAGCCGCTGGGGCCGGCGTATCACTTGTGCTGCTGGTAGGGCTGGTGCTTGGGGGACCGGCGCAGACGGCATCGGCGGCGGGCATGGTTGACGGCGCGGACAGAGCCGGACATGGCGCCTTCGCCACGGCGGGGAAAGCGTTCCCCGTCAACCAAGAGTTCTCTGACCTGGGCAAAGCTGCTCCCGAAGATGACTTCGCCTACGAACTCACCCCCGTTGACGTGCCCGGCGGTCCAGCCATCGAGGCAACCCTGTCCGGGACCCAGCAGCGGTCCATTGAGGTGATCGCCGTCCCGGCGGGCGGTTCCGCCCGCTACGAATTGCGTTGCGTCACCCCCGACCAACCCGGTTACGTCATTGACCGGCGCGTTTACAGCGTTGAGGTGATCGCGGACGCCGCAGGCGCCACCTATGTGGTGGTGCGCAACCCGGACGGCGAAAAGACTGCGGCCCCGACCTTTGAACACTATTACGGGCTTGGGCTGGGGCCTTGGCCTGCGGCCCAAGCTGAAGCCATGGTCGAATCCCGCGTGGTTGTCAACGTGTCTGGGGACCCCGACCAGGACGCCTTGTTCGCCTTCGAGTTGCACTCCGCAGGCGTGGTCCAGCCGGATGCTCAGTCGCTGAGGCAGGTCACCGGCGCAGCGGCGCCCAAGCGCCTTGAGATCATAGGCGAGGGCGACGGCTCGTTCGATCCTTGGACCTACACCGCCCCAGGCATCTACCGGCACACCATTGAACAGGTTAATTTGGGTCACGCCAACTACACCTATGACTTCGAGGTCTACACCGTCACCGACCTGGTGGGCCGTGCCGGCGGCGAGTTGATCGCCACCCGCACCATCACCGATTCCGGGGGCGCGTCAGTCAACCATCTCTCATTCACCAACATCTACAGCCGGCCCAGCGGTCCCACCGACCCGCCGGTCAGCCCAACTCCGAGCCCATCTGGCTCCGGCCGCCTACCATTCACCGGTGCCACATCCCTGCCCGTCCTGGGCCTAGCCGGCCTGAGCCTGGCCCTGGGCCTGGTGTGCCTCCTAGCACGCCGCCGCCGGGCTCGCGAAGAGTCATAATCCCGGAGCGAAGCGGCCAGAGTTTGTGGGGTGCGGCTAGCAATCCGGTTTATTCACCGGATCGCTAGGCTAGGTAGCGTTATGGAACACACGCGACCCGCTCCGCCACCCGCACTGATCGACCTGACCCGACTGCCGTCCTTGGCGCCCGCGACCTGGGACGGGAACTATGCGCTACCGGGGGAGCCGAATCAGGTGCCCGGGAGGCCGCAGGCCGCTAGTGGACTAGACCCGGATGCGTTGCTGGACGGACTGAACGCGGAACAAAAGGCGGCGGTGGTACACACCGGGACGCCGCTGCTGATTGTCGCGGGGGCCGGCTCCGGCAAGACCAGGGTCTTGACCAGGCGAATCGCCTACTTGTTGGCGACGGGGCAGGCGGCGCCGGGCGAGATCATGGCGATCACATTCACCAACAAGGCGGCCCAGGAGATGAAGGAACGCGTGGCCGGATTGGTTGGGGGACGGGCCAAGGCAATGTGGGTGTCCACGTTCCACTCGGCGTGCGTCCGGGTGCTGCGGCGCGAAGCAGAGCGCCTAGGCTTCAAGCGATCATTCTCGATCTATGACGCACAAGATTCGGTCCGGCTGATCACATTCGCCGCGAAAGAACTGAATGTTGATCTGAAACGTTATCCGGCGAAGCTCATAGCGCACCGGATCTCAAACCTGAAGAACGAACTGGTTGACTCAGACCGTTACGCCA
Organism: Bifidobacteriaceae bacterium; assembly: GCA_031278675.1. Lineage (GTDB taxonomy): Bacteria > Actinomycetota > Actinomycetes > Actinomycetales > WQXJ01 > JAIRTF01. The sequence continues at coordinate 3,565 of JAITJY010000058.1, read as the reverse complement.
CGAAAGTGGCCGAGGGGGACGCCTTGGACAAGGCCACGGCTGAGGTTTATGCCTTGTATCAGCGGCGGCTCCAGGCGGCTCACGCCCTGGATTTTGATGATCTGATCATGCAAACTGTCAACCTGTTGCAGGTCTTCCCGGACGTGGCCGAACACTATCACCGGCGGTTCCGTCACGTCCTAGTTGACGAATACCAAGACACCAATCATGCCCAATATGTGCTGATCAGGGAGCTGACTGGGGTCAAAGCGGATGGTCGGCGGCCTGGTGGCTACCCTCCGGCACAGCTAACTGTGGTCGGGGACTCCGACCAGGCGATCTACGCTTTTCGGGGAGCAACGATCAGGAACATCACGGAGTTCGGGACGGATTATCCCGACGCTGCGACCATCTTGTTGGAACAGAATTATCGGTCGACCCAGAACATCCTTTCGGCCGCGAATGCGCTCATTGCCCCCAACCACGTCAAGCGGCCCAAGCGCCTGTGGACTGCGGAGGGGGATGGTCCCAAAGTGGTGGCTTACACGGCGGATCATGAGCATGACGAAGCCTCATTCATCGCCCAAGAGATCGACGCCCTAGGCGACGAATTCGGTGTCCGCCCAGGTGACGTGGCCGTTTTCTACCGCACCAACGCCCAATCACGGGCCCTGGAGGAGGTTTTTGTCCGCAGCGGCATCCCCTATCGGGTAGTCGGCGGGACGCGGTTCTACGAGCGCCGCGAAATCCGCGACGCGATCGCCTACCTCCGGGCGGTTGACAACCTGGATGACACGGTCTCGTTGCGCCGCATCTTCAACGTCCCGAAGCGCGGTCTGGGCGCCCAGGCGGAGGCTGCGGTCCAGCTATTTGCCGCTACGCAGGGGATCTCATTCGGGGCGGCCTTGGCCCGCCACGCCGAGATTGACGCCCTCACCCCCCGCGCGAAGCGTTCCGCCGCAGAGCTAGATCACCTGATCAGCGAGCTGGCGGAAATGTCGCGGGATGGGGCCGGTCCCGCCCAGATCCTTGACTATTTGTTAGAGAACTCCGGGTATTTGGCCGAATTGCAGACCTCGCGGGACCCGCAGGACGCCTCCCGCGTCGAGAACCTCGCCGAACTGTACGCCGTCGCCAGCGAGTTCGAGCAGACCCAGCCGGACGGTTCCCTCGCCGATTTCCTGGAGCGCGTCTCGCTGGTGGCGGATTCAGATCAGTTACCCCCACAAACGGGGACGCCGCAAGAACCTGAGGGGACGGCATCGGGCAATGGGAGTTCTGCGGCCGATGCCGTCTTGCCGCCGCCCGCAGACGGTCCCGTTGCCGCGTCGCCGGGCGCCGGGCGGGGCGGGGCGGACTTGGGGCAGGTCACGTTGATGACGGTGCACACGGCGAAGGGGTTGGAGTTCCCGGTGGTGTTTGTGACGGGCCTGGAGGACGGCACGTTCCCGCATCATCGTTCGGCGGGGAGCCCGCAGGAATTGGAGGAGGAGCGGCGGTTGGCCTATGTGGCCTTGACTAGAGCGCGCCAGCGGTTGTATCTGTCCTGGGCGGAGGCGCGCACCGTGTTTGGCCGCTCCGAGTACTATCCGGCCTCGCGGTTCTTCGACGACATCCCCACTGACGTGCTGGAATGGCGGCGGGAAGTGGGGGAGTCAGGGGCGTTACAAGGCGAGATCTGGGGTGGCGCGCCCCCGCGCAGCGCTAACCGGTTCCGGTCGGGGGCTCGGCGCTCGGGGGGGCGCCGCGCTCAGGCAGCGGGTGAGGCGGGCGAGTCGGGGGCGGGCGGTCCGGTGTTCGGCTCGGCCACGCCGCGGCCCGCCGCTGACGTGCCCCATCTGGAACCAGGCGACATGGTGACTCATGACTCTTACGGCCTAGGGCACGTGATCGCGGTCGAGGGAACTGCCGGCAACCAGGTAGCGCGGATCGACTTCCGCGACGAAGGCACCAAACGCATCCTCCTGCGGTTCGCGCCGGTCACGAAGCTGTAGGCGCAGCCTGGCTAATCCCCGGGTTTGGGGTAGTGGGCAGGCGTGTGGGCGTCAGCGGCCGGTGGGCGTGATCGGCGGGTTTGGGGTAGTGAGTCCGTTGGTTCTTGGGACCGGGCCCCCGGGCCCAAGGGGCGGGAGCGACCCCAAAGTTTCGGACAGAGTTTGCCGAAGGTTCCCCTGAAGTTTGACTGCCGTTAACCTTCGCGTGGAAGTGTCTTAGGCGGGTTCGGGGGACCCCGGTCAGACCGCTAGGAGTTGGAGCGGGACGGCTGTTGTAATCGCCCATCTCTCGCCCTAAGGTTCACATGACAACCAGCCCGCCAACGGAGCGGATCGCCGCAAGGCGCAGCCCGCACACCGTCGAGGACCTGATCACAGGTTCGGCGGAGGGGACGCCCCCGGAGGGGGTGGCCCCTCGGGTTGGTTCAACCGGGGATGGCGCGGCCGACAAGCCGCGCAAAATCAAGACCACCTCCGGGGCAGCCGACCGGGTCTTCAAGTACGGCGCCCACAGCTCAGGGATCGCAGTCCTTGTGATCATGACCCTGGTAGGAGTGTTCCTCGCGATCAGAGGCGCCCAAGCGATCAGCCAAGCCGGCGGCAACTTCCTGGTGGAACAGGATTGGGAACCGAACTCGGGCCGCTTCGGAGTGGCGGCAGTGCTGTTCGGCACCATCGCGATAGCCATGATCGCCATCGCAGTGGCCCTGCCCTTGGCGCTGGGCACAGCCACCTATATCAGCGAATATGCACCACCAGGCATCAAAGCATTCCTAGTCGGAGTGGTTGACCTGATGGCAGCCATCCCCTCAGTGGTCTACGGCCTGTGGGGCATGTTCTGGTTGGAAGGACGCCTCCTACCGGTAGCGCAGTGGATCAGCACCTATCTCGGCTGGATACCGATCTTCAAAGTTACTCGCTTTGACCCCCAAGACCCGCTGGCTACGCCTACTGTGTTCACGGCATCGGCCTGCCTGGCGGGACTCGTGGTCGCGATGATGGTGGCGCCAATCGCCTGCTCCGTGATGCGGGAAGTGTTTGCCCAGGCCCCGACCGGCGAGCGGGAAGGCGCCCTGGCGTTGGGGGCCTCGAAGTGGGGCATGATCCGTTCGGTGGTTTACCCGTTTGGGCGGGGCGGGATAATTGGCGGGACCATGTTGGGGCTGGGCCGCGCGCTCGGCGAGACGATCGCCGTCTACCTGGTCATTTCCCCGATCTTCGTCATCAACTGGCAGGTGCTCTCGACGGGCACCAACTCGATCTCGTCGCTGATCGCGCTGCGTTACGGCGATGCCTCCAACTTCGAGTTGTCGGGGCTGATGGCCGCCGGGCTGGTTCTGTTCGCGGTCACTATGGCGGTCAACTTTGGTGCGGGGATCATTATCCAGCGCTCACGTTCAGGGGAGTCTAGCTGATGACCAGCGACACCGCGCTACCGAGCGACACGGTAAGCCCCGCAGGCTTCGTAAGTCCTGCGGACGGAGTGAGTCAGGTCGGCATGGTGAGCCACGGCGACACGGTACGCCCCGCGCCACCGCCGCCAGCGGCCGCAGCAGCGGCCGCGCCCGTGCCCCCGCTAGCGGCCGCAGCAG
>JAITJY010000445.1 GCA_031278675.1 Bifidobacteriaceae bacterium | reverse complement strand
GCCCCAGTGGGCCCACGACAATACCCAGGATTTGGCAATCGCCCACACTTCCCGCCGGAAATAGATCAGGACCGCCAACTCCGTGCCGATTTGAATGATCGCAGTGAACGCCGCACCCGGGTCGGCTGCCGAAGGCAGGAACTCTCCCAATATCCTGATGTGCGCCGAAGACGAGATGGGCAAGAACTCGGTCAGGCCTTGGACCAGGCCCAAGACCAGGGCTTCCCACAAATGCACCTGGTCACTATACCCGTCGCGCCGCCCACCGGCCGGCGCTGGGCGGCATCGTCCCGGGTAACCATTCGCTCCACCCACCGGCCGGCGCTGGGCGGCACCGTCCCGGGTAACCATTCGCGCCGCCCACCGGCCGGCGCTGGGCGGCATCGTCCCGGCTAACCATCCGCGCCACCCACCGGCCACCTGCCCCGGGCGCGCGGCGGGCGACCAAGCGGGACAGTTGGCGCGGACCAGTAGATAGGGTGTTCCGTGTGGATTACCGCTATGTCGGAGGGACGGGCCTCCAAGTCTCGGCCCTTGGGCTCGGCACCATGACGTGGGGCCGGGACACAGATGAGATGGACGCCGCCGACCAGTTGGCGGAGTTCACCGAGGCGGGTGGCACCCTGTTGGACACAGCCTCCTCGTACGGCGATGGCGCCGCCGAAGCCCTGATCGGCACACTACTCCGATCCGGGTTGGCGGCCCGCGACGAGGTTGTCATCTGCACCAAAGGCGGCTCGCGCCTCAGCGACGGCCACTACCGGACCGATGCGTCCCGCGGCAACCTCCTCGCCAACCTCAATGAATCCCTCAAACGACTCGGCACCGACTACGTTGATCTCTGGTTGGTCCAACGGCCCGACCCGGCTGTGACCCTCGAAGAAACACTGGCAGCGCTCCAAGACGCACAACGGGCGGGCAAAGCCCGCTACGTGGGACTCTCCAACTACCCGGCCTGGACCCTGGCCCGCGCCCACACCCTACTCCAGGCCCATGCCCCCCTCGGCGGCGGGATCGCCGCCGCCCAAAGCGAGTACTCCCTCCTCAACCGATCCGCTGAAACCGAACTGGTGCCTTGCGCCACCGCTCTAGGCATTGGCTTGCTCGCTTGGAGTCCGCTGGGCCGCGGCGTCCTGACCGGCAAATACCGCCACGCGGTCCCGGCAGACTCGCGGGCGGCATCGTCCCATCTCAGTGGCTTTGTGGCGCCCTATTTGAACTCGGCGGCGGCCGGCGTGGTCGAGGCTGTCGCAACTGCGGCCCACGGACTGGGCGCGGCGCCCCTCGACGTTGCGCTCGCGTGGGTGCGCCAGCGAACCGGTGTCGCCTCAGCCATCCTGGGGGCCCGCACCCCGGCCCAACTTCACACCGCCCTCGCGGGCGCCCACCTGCAACTGCCCGGCGCGATTGTTGAAGCGTTAGACGAGGTCAGCGGCCTCCCGCGCCGCTGACGCCCGGGCAGAGCGTTGAGCAACGCCCTCCAACGGCGTCCGACAGCGCTTGCCTGCCACGTTTCCGCTGGTGAGAGCTTCGCTCTCGCCTGCGCGGGCACCGTCCTAGAAAGCTTCCGCTTCCGGGTCGTCTTCGAGGTCGTCTTCAAGATCCTCTTCAAGATCCTCGTCAAGCAGGTCTTCGTCATCTTCGTAGACCAAGAACGGCGTGTCTGCGGCGTACGCGTCATACAGCGCGTCATCGTAGGCCTCAAAAGCCTCAACCAGCTGCTTGTATGCGGCCTGGTAGGAGGGGTCTTGATCGCCGCGGCCACTTGCCACTGCTTCGAGATGACGTTCTAAGGCAGCAACGAGGCGTTGCAGTGCGACACGAGGTTCGGCGTTCATTCTTCGACCGTACCGGTTTTGACCGGTCATTGCCATTGGTGAAGACCAGCGATTCGTGTTGGTGCGTCCAGGTAGCCTTCAAACATTCCTCAGGAAGTGTTCCAATACCCCTGCGCCCCATCGCAGCGAGTCCACCGGGACTCGTTCATTGACGCCATGGAACATCGCCGTGAAATCGAACCCCGCCGGGAGTTTGAGCGGCACAAACCCGTAACTCTTGATGCCCAACCGGTCCAGGGCCTTGCCGTCGGTGCCGCCGGCCAGCATGTACGGCAGAACCACGCAGGTCGGATCGGCTGCGTCCAGGGCTAGGCGCATCGCATCTACCACAGGTGTGTCGAACGGCGCTTCCAACGCCCGGTCCTGATTGATCAACTCGACCCGGACCGACGGTCCCGCCAAAGCTTTGACCAGCGCAAGGGCCTCTTCGGCTGCGCCCGGGAGCGGCCGCATGTCAACCGTTCCGACCGCGCTCGACGGGATCACATTGACCTTGCCGCCCGCCGCCAACGAGGTCGGGTTCGCCACCGTCGAGGTAGACGCAGCCACGAAGCGTTGCGCCGGGCCCAGTGCATCAAACAACTGGTGCAAGGCCCCCGGATCATCGAGATCCGCCCGCAGACCGGTTAGCTCGCTGATGCCTTGCAGCAGCGCCCGCACCGTTGGTGTCAGCCTGACCGGCCAAGGATGCGCCGCAATCCGGGTGAGCGCCTCAACCAGGTGCTTAACAGCATTATCGGTGTTGATGGCGCTGCCGTGTCCCGGTGTGCCCCGCGAGATCAGACGCAGCCAGGCAATCCCCTTCTCAGCGGTTTGCACCAAGTAGGCGCGCTGACCGGCCACACTGACCGAGAAACCCCCGACCTCGCTGACCGCCTGACTGGCTCCGTGGAACAACTCCGGATGGTGGGTCACCAGCCAATGGCTCCCGAGGCGCCCGCCCGCCTCTTCGTCAGCGAAGAACGCCACCACCAGGTCCCGCCCCGGCTTGATGCCCGCCCGGTGCCAGGCCCGCAACACACTGAGGATCATCCCGTCCATGTCTTTCATGTCGACCGCACCGCGCCCCCACAGTTCGCCGTCCCGGATTTCTGCGGCGAACGGGTCGGCGTCCCATTCGGTGCCGTCCGCCGGCACCACATCCAGGTGGCCGTGCAACACCAACGCCGGCTTCGTCGCGTCGCTTCCTTCGATCCGCACCACCACGCTGGCCCGGCCTGGCTCGGATTCGTAGTAGCCCGGCTCCAAGCCCAGGTCCTCCAGCAAGCCGACGACGTATTCGGCGGCAGCCCGCTCACCGGTGGAGCGTTCGTCGCCGGTGTTGGTGGTGGCGAAACGGATGAGGTCCCGTGTGATGGCTAGCGCGTCATCGGCCAATTGGGTGTCCACGTCTCAACGCTAGCCGGGCGGGGGCCACCTGCGGGCGTGGTGCGGCGGCCTGTCTCGGTTCCATCTCGGCCCTGGGTGGGCTCCGGGTGGGCTCTGGGTGGGCTTCGGGTGGGCTCCGGGGTTCTGGGTGGGCCCGGGGTGAGGGCCCTGGGTAGGCTTCGGGTCGGCTCTGGGTGGGCCCTGGGTAGGCTTCGGGTCGGCTCCGGATGGGGCTGAGCTGGGTTCCGGGGGGGCCGGATGGGTATGGCATGCGCCTTGCATGCGTCTTGCATGCGTATTGTCCCAGCCAAAGACGCCAAGAGCGCGTAGGCTGGGTTGGAACAGCCCATCATCTCGGGAGGTCGCGCATGACAGTCGTTGATGGTAAATCGCTCGAGTACTTTGTGGCGGTCAGTAAATCTGGCAGCACCCGTAAGGCCGCCCAACACCTCTTCATCACCCAACAGGGCCTGTCACGGGCAATTTGCAGGCTCGAACAACACTTCAAACTGCGTCTCTTTGAGCGCACCAGCACGGGGGTTGACCTCACCCCGGCCGGCGAGTTGCTGTTCAACCAGAGCACCGAAATCCTAGCCCGGCTCGAAAACCTAGAACGGGAAATGCGGGCTTTTTCAGAGACCAACCGCGAGACGCTACGCCTCGGGATCGCCGCACCGCTAATCGCGGAGAAGGGCGCCCCTTTGTCATTCCAGGCGCTGGAAAGCTATGCCGGGGCGCATTCTGAAATCGATTTCAGTTATGTCGAACGCTGCGACGATGACGCCACAAAGCTTCTCCAAGCCGAGCAGATTGATCTAGCGTGCGTTAGCGCCTATGGCCTTGATGCCGGCTATGTTCGCATACCATTGGCTTCGGCAGGCAGCACCGTCATTGTCTCAACGGACAATTCGTTGGCTAATCAACCAGAGATAACTCTCGCCGATCTGTGCTCGCAGACCGTCATTGTGCCACCGGACAATCATTCGGTTTCCGCACAATTTGAGCTTTGGTTCGACCGCTCCGACGCCCGCCCGTCGCGGTTGGCCAAGATGAGCACCTCGTTTTCCACCGCCCTGAGTGCCGTCTACCGCAATCACGGCGTGATCGTTGTACCGGCGAACTCCGCCCTAGAAATCGACGAGCAGCGAGCCAAACTCATTCCTGTCGCCGCCGCCGATGATTACCTTTGGACCGCCCATTTTGTTTACCGGGCGGACCATCCACAGCGCCACCTGATCGAGGCGTGCGTCGCCTATCTGCGTGCGTGGCCGGACCCTGCGCCATGACAGCCGTGTCTGCCATCCACGCCTCGCCGATCTGCGCGCGGGGCCGGACCAGAGCCCTACCCGTGACGCCTGCCAGTTGTAGTGGCGTACGCCATCTTGTTGTTTCCCGTGAATTGTGTGCTTTGGCATGCTGAAACAAGAAACTTGTGGCTGGAGTCGTCTTGAGCGCATAGCTCATACTTGGCCATCCCTCAATTCGCCTGCTCATCAAACCAACTAGTCGCCTATCAAACCAGCCCGTCGCCAATCAAACCAGCCCGTCGCCAATCAAACCAACCCCTTGCTTGCCGGTGTCCACCACGCAGTGCCCACCACGCAGCGCTCATCACGCAGTGTCCACCACGCAGTGCCCACCACGCAGCGCCCACCACGCAGTGCCCACCACGCAGTGCCCACCACGCAGTGCCCACCACGCAGCGCTCATCACGCAGTGTCCACCACGCAGCGCCCACCACGCAGTGCCCAGCAACACATGACAAGTCCGACTCATTTACCGAAACCAACAGAAGGGAAAGACCAATGCAAAGACCCACATCGAAACTAACTGACCGCCGGAGCTTCTTGAAAGGCGCGGCGCTGGTCGGAGCGGGTGTCGCCGTGACCGGAGTGGTAGCCGCATGCACGCCGGAAAGCACCAGCGACGATCCAACGGGCGCTGGCGCCTCCGGCGCCCCGGACACGCCGGAACAAGACCTTGGCGGCTCCATCGCCGTCATGAAACCCATTCCGGATTCGGAAATCAAAGAAACGATCGACGTTGAGATCGTCGTGATCGGCGGGGGCATCTCCGGTTCGGTGGCGGCGGCCACAGCGGCCGAAGCGGGCAAGAACGTCGCAGTTCTGCAAAAAGCGGATGTGGCGTTCTCGAACGGCATTGGCGCCGCAGCCTGGAACTCGAAGGTGGCCCAGGAAGCCGGTGTCTCCTTCGACCCGTGGGAAGCGGTCTCGGCGTGGAACCGCGAACAGGAGAACCGGTCGGACCTGACCCTGCTCAAGACCTGGGTCTACAACTCGGGGCCAACCATGGACTGGCTCATCCCGCTGACCAACGATGTCGAAGGAGTTGGGCCCGTCTTCGGCCCGGCGCCTGGACCTGCCTATGAAGCCGAGAACTTCACCTACTCCTATCCGGTGGTACACATGTGGCTGGGCCAAATGCAGGCCTTGGCGCAATGGCTGCTGGACTATACCGAAGAAAAAGGCGGCAAGGTCTACTACAGCACACCGGCCGTCCAGATTATTCGCGATGCCGACAACACGGGCCGTGTCAGCGGCGCCATCGCCAAAAATGAGGCGGACGAATACATCAGATTCAACGCCTCGGACGCAGTGATCCTGGCGGCCGGCGAATACGGCAACAACCCGGTGCTGCGCGCCGAATACATGCCTTACGCCGAGGGTTTGCTGCACGCTTATCCGCGCCCGGAATTGAACAAGGGCGACGGGCACTATATGGGTATGTATGTCGGCGGCAAGATGCAACTGTCACCGCATTGCTCCGCCATCCACTACGACCCGCCGATCGCTGTCCCGGACGTACCGGGGTCCGGCATCCCTTGGCTTTTCGTCAACAAACGCGGTGTGCGTTTCTCCAACGAAGATGTGGAATACGGCCAACTGTGGGGCCAAGACATGAATCAACCTGATTACACCCACTACCAGGTTTTCGATGACAACTATCGCACCGATTACATGCAAATGGGCGAAGGGATGATGCGCGGCGCGTTCCTTGGAACAGACCCCGCTGAGGCGGTCGATGCCGCCGTAGCCGAAGGCTTCGTGTTCAAGGCTGACACGATCGCGGGCCTCGCTGAGGCCGCCGGGCTGCCCGCTGACGCATTGACCGCGACCGTGGAGCGCTACAACGTCTTATGCGATGCCGGATATGACGACGATTTCGGGAAGCCCGCCTCGATGCTCAAGCCGGTCCGGCAGGCGCCGTTCTACGCCATCGCCCGCCAACCGGGCGTGCTGTGCGCCCTGTCCGGGATAGTCGCCAACGGCAACTATCAGGCGCTCGACGAGGATGACGCTGTCATCGAGGGACTCTATGTGGTGGGCAACTGCCAGGGCAATTATTTCGGCGGGGTTGAATATCCGCTGATCATTCCCGGCATGAGCCTGGGCCGCGCCATCACCACTGGCCGCGTGGCAGGCCTCCTCGCCTCCGGTCAGCCGATCGCCACCGGGATCGAATAGCAGCCGACCTGAACCCCGCCGGACGATCCGCTCAAATTGGCCCTGCGGCATCGTCCGGCGGGCCTAAACTGGCCTAGTGGTGTGTCGCGTCTGATCTGTGCGATTCGCGCGCGGTCGCGGGTGGTGGCTGGCAAGACGGAGGTCTGGCCGCCCCGGAGCTAACGGCTTGGCCGGGGCGCGGCCAGGTGCCGGGCGCGGGCGTGCGCGAAGCCCACCGATTGGGGCACGAGCGCCCACTAAA
>JAITJY010000327.1 GCA_031278675.1 Bifidobacteriaceae bacterium | reverse complement strand
AGAGCTGGAGGCGTCGGCCGACAAGCTGGTCGCGGTGTTCGGCGCCGGCGGCAGGAAGGGCGCGGTCGGGCCGTATGTGCCTTCTGAGGGGAAGCCAGTCACGCGGACGCCCGCCGGGCAGCGCACAGCGCACGACAAGCTCGCGTCGGCGTTCGCTTCGAAGAACTAAGTTAAGGAGGCCATAATGGCTAGAACATTTCAGCAGGCCGCGTACCTGTCTACTGAAGAACTCGTACAAGGCGTCATCGAGACCCTGATCCAGGAGTCCCCGATACTGGACCGGATGCCGTTCATTGAGGTCCAGGGCAACAGTTACCGTTACAACCAGGAGGCGACCCTGCCGGGTGTGGCGTGGCGTGCTGTCAACGGCAGCTACACCGAGTCCACGGGCACTGTGAATCCCGTCACTGAAAACATCGCGATCCTCGGCGGCGACGCGGACACGGACACGTTTGTTCAGCAGGTGATGTCTGATGTGAATGATCAGCGGGCGGTGGATACCGCCGCGAAGGTGAAAGCCTGTGCGGCAGCGTTCCAGTCCGCGTTCTTCCTTGGAGATACCGAGGTTGATCCGAACAGCATCGACGGGTTAAAGACCCGGCTGACTGGCGGCCAGGTGATCACCGGCGGCACCAACGGTATACCGATCATAGGGAACGGCGGCACCGACATTCATGCGTTCCTTGACAAGTTGGACGCCGCCATCGGGCAGGTCCGTGGCATCGACACCTCGAACGGCGCGATCTACGCCAACCGGACGGTGATCGCGAAGCTTGCCGCTGCGGCCCGCCGTATCTCGAACGAGTTACAGTTCAGCGAGGACATTGCTAAGAAGCGGGTCCCGATGTGGAACGGTATACCGATCCTGGACGCTGGGATCGGCGTCAACGGTCTGGACATCCTCGCGTTCGACGAGACCCAGGGCACCGCAACCACAAGCACGTCGGTGTATGTCGTCAAGTATGGTGCGGCTCCCCATGACCGCGGAGTGACCGGCCTGACGAACGGGTTTGTGCAGGCCAAAGACCTTGGTGAGATCTCCTCGAAGCCGGCCTACCGGACCCGCGTGGAGCTGTTCGCTGGGATGGCTGTGTTCGGCGGCCAGGCAGCCGCTCGCCTCAAGGGTGTGTTGAACGGATGAGCACTGCGAAGAAACCCCAGGACCGTATCGAGGTCTATGAGGCGCTCCGCCCAGACGGTAGCGCTGTCCGAATCACGCGGAATATTGAGACCGGGAAACGGGAGGTGGCGGTCCTCGCGGCCGCCGCCCCCAAGACGCTGGCCGACTCTGACCGGTCGGCTAGGGAAGCCGGCTGAGGGAAGGGGCCGTCAATGCCTGAACTGGTCGAGCCTGATCCATTCGCCAGTTGGGTTGATCTGGAGAAGCGTTGGCGGCCCCTCACCGCTGCTGAGCGAGTTATAGCCGACGTACGCCTCGCGGATGCGTCTGGTCAGATCCGCGCTGAATACCCTCGGGTTGATGCGCGGATCGCGGCAGGCGCCCTACCTGAACGGGTAGTTGTCGCCATCGTCTGTAGTATGGTTCGCCGCTCGATGACGACCCCTGTAGATCAAGCTCCGGTCACCCAGCAGCAGCGGACGGCTGGCCCGTTCTCGATGTCGGTGACCCCGTACAACCCGGGTGCGGACTTGTTCTTGCTGCGCGGTGAGCGCCGCCAACTGGCGGGTCCGCCGCGGGCGTTCACTGTCCGTCTCGGTGGCCGAACATGACAAGCGGCTTCTTAGAACCAGTGTGGGAATGCGGACTGGAGCGGTTCACGCCCGGCCTAGTTGATAGCCACGGCAACCCGACCGATGGTTGGGGGGCTCCAACAGATGTGCTGGTCTATGGGTGGGGTCCTCCAGCCGCTGACCAGACGCCGTTCGAGGCGGGCCGCTCAGAGATTGACCGCGACCTCGACCTATATGCACCACCAAATGTGCACTGCGGTCCACGTGACCGATGGACGATTGATGGTGTCGTCTATACGCAGATCGGTTGGGCTGAGGACTTCGGGCATGGGCCGTTCGGGTTTGTCCCCGGAGCGCGTGTCAATCTGAGACGGGTGGAGGGATAACGGATGGGAAACGTCACGTACCGGTGGCGGCGCGGCTACGCGCGGGAACTCCGCACACTACCGGCAGCCAAAGCGATGGTCGCTGAAGCAGCGGCCGCAGTGGGGGCGGCGGCTGGCCCTGACTACACGGTGACGCCGGTCAAAGAGACCGGCGGGCGAGGCCGTGCCCGGGCCGCTGTGGTCGCCGAGACGATAGCAGCTCGCCGCGACCAAGCCAAGAACGGGTCGCTGCAACGCGCGCTGGGGAGTGTGCGCATATGACCGCCGAGGTGTTAGCCATCCCCGATGTGCTGCCCGCGTTCATGGCGCGGATGCAGAGCGGACTGGCCGCGCGCGGGTGGGACGACGTCACCGTTACGACCAAGGTGCCTGTGGCGCGACCCGCGCGGTTTGTGCGTGTCCGTCTGGACGCGACCCTCCGCGCGTCAATCGCGCATGCGCTGGTGACCATCACAGTCGAATCGTGGGCCAGCTCGGAGGTTGAAGCGGACCATCTCGGTGCGGTGTGTTATGCGCTCGCGTGTGCCGCTGAAACCGATGATCCTTACAGCTATGCGCCGAGAGACGCGACGGTGCTGGGCCCTCATCCCAGCCCGGATCCTGATTCCGGGCAGGACCGATCGATCTGCGCTGTCCGTCTGGCTGTCGCTGTGGAACAAATCTGACTGAAAGGCAAACAAATGACCAACGTAAACAATGTGGCACTCGGTAAGCCGAAGGTGGGCGGGGCGGTGTTCCGGGGACCGCTCACGGCGGCGCTCCCTACTGATGCGACTAGTCCTCTGGATGCGGCGTTTATAGAGCAGGGGTATGTGTCTGATGAGGGCGTTGCCCGTGAGATCTCGCGGTCGTATGACATGGTCAAGGCGTGGGGAGGCGACGAGGTCGCTAATCCTCGCTCCGAGGAAACGATCCGTCTGAACTTCGCGTTGATTGAGGCGAACAATCCTGCTGTGTTGCGCTCAGCCTACGGCGATGAGGCTGTCAGCGTCGTTGGGTCGTCGATCACGGTGGACTATAAAGGAACTGAAGTTGAGGACTCTGCGTGGGTTATTGACATGGCCTACAAGGGCGTATTGCGACGGGTGGTGTTCCCGCACGCCGCGAACGTGACCGAGGATTTCTCTCAGACCTTCAATGATTCTGACCCGGTGAGTCTGCCGTTCTCATTGGCGGCGCGCAAGATCGCATCGGGTACCTATTTCTTGGACTTCATCGAAAATAACACCAGCGCGGCGCCGCAGATCTTCTCAGTGGTACCGCCGGGACAAGAGTCCGGTGAATCCATCTATATCCATGGTCAGGGCTTCACGGGTACGACAGTAGTGACTGTCGCTGGGCGTGAGGCGATCTTCGAGGTCCCGGACGACACCTTGATCCAGGTGACTCTCCCATCAGATCTGGAATCCGGGAGTGTCGCGGTCGTTGTGACCACACCAGCCGGCAGCGGCTCTGGGAGCTATACGGTCGGCTGACCTGTCTGGGCTGGGGTGGGCGCCGAGGCGCGGCCCGCCCAACCCAGCCCTCTCGTGTCCCCGCCGCGCCATAGGGAAGGCCGCGTCATGCCGAAGAAAAAGAACAAGAACAAGAACCGGAGTGGTAACCCCGCCCGCCAGCTCGCGCCGCGCCCCGCCCGGCCTGATGGGGTGCCCGCCCCCAGGTTCCCGGAGGACCGCAAACCGCCGGCCGGTGCGCGGGTGGCGAGGTTGGACGGGCGGGACTGGGCGCTGCGGCCCGGCATGGACGACGACTGGGAGCTGGCCGACATGCTGGCCGAAC
>JAITJY010000230.1 GCA_031278675.1 Bifidobacteriaceae bacterium | reverse complement strand
GAACTGCTGCGGGCGGGCGGAACCGAGGCTGCAGGAGCGCCCGAACTGCTGCGGGCGGGCGGAACCGAGGCTGCGGGGGCGGCGGAACCGCCCGGGGTGGGGGCGGCGGGGAGGCGAACGAACGGCATCGGCGCGCGGCCGATCCAACCGTGCTCGCTCCACAGCGGCGGCGGTGCACCGAAGTACGGCGCACCTGCGGCGTGCGTTAGGGCGAGCGCCCGGCCGAAGGCCTCGCCGGCTCCTTCCTGAGCACCGAGCGGTGGGAAATACTCCAGTTCAAGGCAGGATTCGTCCTGGTGCAGCACCCGGGCTACGCGGACGCCGCCGGGGGCATCGGCCAACCAGTTGAGCGAGAGCGCCTCGAGGCGGGCCGAACCGGGGCCGCCGGGGCGGTAGCGCTTGAGGTGGGTCCGTTGCACCGTTCTATTGTGGCGCTAGACGGGCGCGGTCCAGGACGGCGGCTCTGGGGTGCGCGCAGTGAAGTTACTGATCCACAGGCCGCGGTTTTCCCTGCTGCGCTGGCCCGGGCGCGGCGTGAACAATGTTCCGTATGTCGAGTTGTGTTGTGAGTTCACTGGCGCAAGGCCTGCGCCGGGCGCATGACCTCCTGAGAGCAGCCGCCGACTCACTGCGGACAGCCGCTGACCTGGTCGGCTTGGCGGACGCGTCGGAGTGGGTGTCGCCGGCGGCGGGACTGTACAAGCAGTGGGCCAGCGACGAACGTGACCGCTGTCTGGCCGCCGCTGCGCTGGCGGATGAAGCCGCCGCCTTGATGTTGACCTACCGCTGCCAGGTTCCCGTCCAGGAGGTTTAGCAATGAGTTCGGACTGGATCTCAGTCGAAGGCGGCAGCGGCGGGAACATCGCCTGCCGGGAAGATTTCGACACGCTGGCTTGGCGGTTGGACTACGCGGCAGAACACATCCGGTCGGCGCAGACTACGGTCACCCAAGCCTACGATGCCGCTGACTTCGATCCCCTGGCGGGCTGGGGCAGATCGTCAAAGTGGCCGTTTAGTTGGTTCCTGGCCAGCCCATTTCAGGACGCACTGATGCAGCAAGAGGCCGAGCCGATCCGCGCCGCAGCCCGCGCCGAGATAGACCGCGTGCGGGGGCCAGCCGGGATCGGCGACCTGCCTGATGCGATCGCCCATCTGGCCACTTTGGTGCGCGAATCCGCCGTGTACTACGCAGAAGCCGAAGCCCAGGCGACCTCGCTCTTAGAACGTTGGGCGAAGACGCGGGCTGGTTCGATTGCCAAGAGTAAGGCGCTGGGGCCCGTGGGGGAACTAGTCGCATCGACCGGTCTACTGTCGGGTGGGGCGCTGCTGACTGTGATTACGAGCCTGTTCCAAAACGGGAGGCTCCCCACCCTGGCAGAAGCTATTCGGATTCACCACCCGGAGCTGCGGACCGTCGCGGGCAGCGTTCTCTTGCCGGGTCTAAAGTTCACGGCACCCGATTCGGCGGATGTTGCCCGGGGCCTGACCAACTGGGCAACGTTTTTTAGAGGTAACGATGGCGGCGACGTGGCCGTCGAACGCCTGGCCGCCCGCAGCGATGTGCCGGTCGCGGGTGTTGCGGGCATCACGCAGAAAGTCATTGATGTGGGGCGCGGCCGTGACAACGAGTCCAGCAAGGTCGCGGTCTCGAAAATCGTCGCCCCGGACGGTTCCGTCAGTTGGCTGGTGTCCATCCCGGGCACCACCGATTGGGGCATGGCGACCTCCTCCATACCGTCTGACCTCGACACCAACATCCGGGCCGTGGCTGGTGAGACTAACCTGGTGTCTTTGGCCGCCTTGGCGGCCATGAAGGATGCCGGCGTCAAGAAGGGCGAGCCAGTGGTGTTCGCTGGGCATTCCCAAGGCGGGATTGTCAGCGCTCAACTCGCTTCTGACCCGCAGGTGGTCCAGGCGGTGACGGTGGCCGGGATTGTGACACTCGGATCGCCGGTCGGTGCCATGAAGCCGCCCAACGGGCAACAGTGGCTCTCACTCGAGCATGCTCAAGATGTGGTCCCAGCGGCCATGCCGGCCGCCGAACGCGGCACCTCCCACACCACAGTTGTCCGCGATATCACCCAGGCCGAGGACCCGGCGATCCGGGACACCGCCTCCGATGTGATGGCCGTTCATGCCGCCACGACCTACCTCGACACCGCCACAATTGTTGACCAATCCAACAAGCACTCAATCAAGACCTGGCGCGCGGCGAGCGCCGCGATCCTCGACCCGGACGCCACCGTGACCACCACCGAATATCGCATCACCCGCGTCGAAGAACCGAAGGGGGTGAAGCGCTCGAAAGGACTGAAAAAACCGCGCTAACAACAGCGGCATACCGCCGTAACCACAGCCCGATGCCGTCCCCAGCGCGGCATCGCCACGGGCGCGGCGCCGTTGTCGACACGGCGCCGCCCACGGCCCGGGCGCCACAGGTACGGCACCCTCGCCAGCACAGTCGTCGACACGGGCGTCGACACGGGGGTCGACACGGCATCGGCGACGGCACGAGGCCGCCACGGGCGCGGCACCCTTGTCGACACGGCGCCGCCCACGGCCCGGGCGCCACAGGCACGGCACCCTTGTCGACACGGCGCCGCCCACGGCCCGGGCGCCACAGGCACGGCACCCTCGCCAGCACCCTCGCCAGCACAGTCGTCGACACGGACGTCGACACGGGCGTCGACACGGCATCGGCGACGGCACGGGGGCGCGGCGGGCGCGGCAGCCTCGTCGGCGTGTCACCATAGAGTCATGCCAAAAGTTCCGGTCCGGGCCTCAGTCGAACAACTCCCGGCCTACAAAAGCGGTGCACGGCCCAACGGGCGGCTGATCCACAAGCTCTCCTCCAACGAGTTGCCTTACCCGCCTTTACCAGGGGTTTTAGCCGCCGTTGAAGACGCCGCTGCCGACTTGAACCGCTACCCGCGGATGTTGGCGGAGGAGTTGGTGGACGGCATCGGGCGCTTCTATGGTTTGGAAAGTAACCAGGTGGCGGTCGGTGCCGGCGCGATCGCGGTGTTGGCGCACACCATGGCGGCGTTCGTGCCGGAAGGCGCCGAGGTGGTTTACGGCTGGCGGTCGTTCGAGGCGTACCCGATTTTGGTGGGCGTTGCGGGGGCGCGGCCGGTCGAGGTGCCGCTCGGGCCGGGCGGGCGGTTGGACCTAGAGACGATGGCGTCCGCTGTCACCCCCAAGACCCGCGCTATCTTGGTATGTACCCCGAACAATCCGACCGGACCGGCAGTTCACCGCGATGAATTCGCTGCATTTATGGCGGTAGTACCGACAGATGTACTGGTAGTCGCTGACGAGGCCTACGTTGACTTCGTGACCGATCCGGATGCGGTCAACGCAGTCGCCGCGCTTGCGGACTACCCGAACTTGTTAGCGGTGCGGACC
>JAITJY010000211.1 GCA_031278675.1 Bifidobacteriaceae bacterium | reverse complement strand
CCTCCTGGGCCCCGCCTGCGGCGACCGGGGGCGGGGGTTGCGGCCTGCGGGGCGGGCTGTGTGGCGGCCCCGCCTGCGGCTACCGGGGGCGGGGGTTGCGTCCTGCGGGGCGGGCTGTGTGGAGGCCCCGCCTGCGGCTACCGGGGGTGGGGGTTGCGTCCTGCGGGGCGGGCTGTGTGGAGGCCCGGCCTGCGGCTACCGGGGGTGGGGCTGGGGGGTGGGGCACGGCATCGTGCAAATTGTGGTACACGCGTCGCAACTCAACCGAAGTAAGGAAAACACACTGTGAGTGAAACCGTCTTGGTAATCAATGCCGGATCGTCTTCGATCAAGTACCAACTTGTCGATGTAGACACGCGCGAGGCTCTGGCCAGCGGAATTGTGGAGCGGATCGGTGAGGCGGTCTCGCCGCTGACGCACCGCGCGGCCGGCGCCAATCACCGCGTCGAGGCACCCGTGCCGGATCACACCACCGGGCTGCGTGGGGTGCTCAAGCTGTTCGCTAAGTATGGGCCTGACCTGGATAAGGTGGGGCTGGTTGGGGTGGGGCATCGCGTGGTGCAAGGCGCCGACGAGTTCACCGAGGCGACCTTGATCACGCCGGAGGTGTTGGCCCGGATTGTGGCGTTGGCGCCGCTCGCGCCGCTGCATAATCCCGCGAATATTCAGGGGATTGAGGCGGCACAGGCTGCGTTCCCGGCGTTGCCGCAGGTGGCGGTGTTCGACACGGCGTTCCATGCGACGCTGCCCGCCGAGGCGTACACTTATGCGATTGCCCCGGATTTGGCCAGGGAGTTTCGGATCCGCCGGTATGGTTTCCACGGCACCTCACATCAGTACGTCTCGCGCGAGACCGCGCGCGCGATGGGCCGGGACGCCGCAGACGTCAACATCATTACGGTCCACATCGGCTCCGGCTGCTCAATGGCGGCCGTGCGCGGTGGGCGGTCCGTCGAAACTTCGATGGGGTTGACGCCGCTCGAAGGGCTGGTGATGGGTTCACGCTGCGGGGATCTAGACCCCGCGATCGTGTTCCATCTGGTGCGCGAAGCTGGGCTCGGGATCGACGAGATTGACACCTTGCTCAACAAGAAGTCCGGGCTGCTCGGCATGTGCGGGTCGCTTGATGTGCGTGATATTCACCGCCTGATCGGCGAGGGCGACCCGGCGGCGCGACTCGCCTTCGACGTGTTCACGCACCGCCTGCGCCACTATATTGGCGCGTACTGCGCCCAGTTGGGGCGCGTCGACGCGATCGCATTTACGGCCGGGATTGGCGAAAACGATCCCGTGAGCCGGGCGGGCGCGCTGGCCGGGTTGGAGGTGTTCGGGGTAGAACTAGACCCCGCGCGCAACACCGCCGCTCGCGGCGCTGCACTGATCTCCACCGACGCTTCGCGCACCCAGGTCTGGGTGATGCCCACCAACGAGGAATACGAGATCGCCCACCAGGCCGCCGAACTGATCGATGCCCTGGCCCCAGCCGGCCCGTAACCGCCCAGCTCAGTGCGCTGGGCGCCTGACCGGTCCCCGGGCTCAGTGCGCCGGGCTCAGTGCGCCGGGCTCAGTGTGCCGGGCTCAGTGCGCCGGGCTCAGTGCGCTGGGCGCCTGACCGCTCCCCGGCGGGGCGTTGACCGGAGCCGTAGACTGGGCGGATGCGGCGGGCGATAGCGCGGCACGATGCCCTGATGACGGCGCGGATCGCGGAATTGGAGGCGGCCCGGGCCGGCGGCCAGAATATCGGCCGGCCTGCCCGCGCGCTGGCCACCCACCACGACCGCGCGACACGCCACTTCCAGCACGAGAGGTTGATTCACCTGCTGGTCACGCTGTTTTTCGGGGGGCTGGCGGTCGCATTGGTCGCGGCCCTGGCCGCAGTGGCGTTAGGCCCGGCCGATGACGACCCAATAGTCGGCCTGTTCTGGGCGCTAGCCGCAGGTGCGGCAGTGGTGGGCGTGTTGGAGGGCTTCTACGTGGTCCACTACTACCACCTTGAGAACGGCGTCCAACGGCTGTACCGCTTCGACGCGCAACTGGCGGAACTCACCGCCGGCGACTAGCCGGTCTGAGGTCGGCGAAGGGGTCGCGGACACGGACACCGCGCAGCACGGCGCCGTCGGGAAGGTCTTCGGTCAACACTTCGGCGCAGCCTGCGGCGGCCGCTGCTTCCACGATCAGCGCGTCCCAGTAAGACAACTGCGCCGCCTGGCTGGTCGCTGTGGCCTGGCGCACCAGTTCGGCGGTGATCGGCATGACCCGGAAACGTGACCACTCTTCCACTGACTGCGCAGCGTCGGCTTCGCTGAGAGGCGAAGCCAGCTTGCGGGTGGCGACGACGTAGAACTCCGACAAAACTTGGGCGGAAAACACCGGCCTCACGGAGCGCAAGAGTTCCCGTGCCCGGCGTTGTTTTTCCGGCGCCGCGCCGTCGAAGAAGTAGATCAGGACGTTGGTGTCTATGAACGCCTCAACGCTCATGAAGATCATCCCTGGTCCAGACCCTGCCGGCGGCCCCGGACGAGGCCGCCGCCCGGTCCGCCAACTCCTCCAGTTTGTCGAGGGCCTGGGCCCGCGCGACGTTGCCGTCGGCGTAGTCTTCGACGAAGTGCCTGACCAAGGCGTTGACAGAAACCCCTTCGGTGACCGCGCGGACGCGAGCCCGACGCAGCACCGCAGCGTCGATCGACAGTGTGAGATTGGACACATTTTCAGTGTAACACGAGACTCGTGTGACGCTGCAGCCATCAACCGCGCTTGGTGCCTTGAGCATTCACCCTCAGAGCCACCCAGGCGCGGCGCCTGGTCCGAGCCCACTGGACCACTGACGGACCCTGGAGCAGGCTCAGCCTCAATCCACCGATCCTCGCCTACTGCACCGCCTCAGCCAAGCACGCTGGACGCCCCTGACCAGCCGGGCAGGCCACCGGGTAGCCATCGCCGGCCAGGAACGCCCATCGCACCCGTCTGGTGCTTCCCT